>JBCBZW010000021.1 GCA_039815145.1 Pseudomonadota bacterium | reverse complement strand
TGGCGATGAGCGAATCTGACCAATGCGGGCAAGGTGGCACTGCGGCATGCCTCGCCGACGTTTGACACCCCCCTTGGAGGCCCCCTACCCTGGCCATCGCCTAGCGGTGTAGTGGCCTCTCGCCACGCGTACATCGTCGGCCAATACAACAACTTGAAAGGAAGTCCGGACGGAACCGGACGGGGGAGTCACCATCTTGCTTCACGCTATTCGAAGGGCTGCGCTCGGCGCCGCCTTCCTCGCACTCGCCTTGCCGGCGCTCGCCGCGGACCCTGTGATCCGCCAAGAGCTCGGTGCCGACCAACGGGTTCGCTACACGGACCTCATGAAGTTCGGTCCCTGGGACCAACGCAACTACCAGCTCACGCTGGAAGACCTCGCCTTGCTCGCCGACAACGAGGCGGAGCTGAACATTCCCATCCCGGCCTTCTTCCGCGTGGAACTGCGCCGTGAGATGGATCTGCCGCGCAAGGGTATGGTGCAGTACCCGCGCGCTGCCGTGCCGCTGTTCCAGCTGCGCTACGGTGGCCTGCGCAACAGCAACACCGCCGCGCAGCCGCCCGCACCCAAGGTGCCGGTACCGGTGGAGGGGGAGCTGCAGCTAAACCAGGTGTTGGGTGCGAACGAGGTAACCGTCGAGGTCAACCCCGTGAACCCAATGCAGGTGATCGCTGGCTCGAACAACGCCGGCGGCCAGGAGATGTACTTCTCGAGCGACGGCGGCGACACCTGGACCATCCAGGGCGTCCTGCCCTTCACCTGCTGTGACCCCACCATCGGCTGGTCCGCGGACGGCTCCGTGGCCTACGTGGCGGCCTTGAGCGGCGCCATCGGGGTGTCCTTCTGGCGCTCCTTCGACGCCGGCCAGACCTGGGTCGATCGCTTCGACCTCACGGCCTCGGGCAGTGACAAGGAATTCCTCCACGTCGACCGCTCCCCCACCTCGCCGCACCAGGACAACGTCTACATCTCCTACCACAACGGTAACGTGATGCAGTTCGCCCGCTCGGAAAACCAGGGGGCCACCTGGGACATCCAGGCCTTCCCTGGCGCGCCGCGCGGCATCGGCAGCGACGTCACCACCGACTCGGCCGGTAACGTCTACCACTTCTACGGTGCCTTCAACGAGCGCGAGATCATCATGCTGAAGTCCACGGACGGCGGTGTGACCTTCGACGCGCCGTTCACCGTGGCCACCACCAACGGCTCCTTCGACTGGCCCGTGCCTTCGATGGAGAGCCGTCGTTCGTGGATCTACGCGTCCGCCGACGCTGACCGCTCCGGCGGCGCCTTCGACGGCAGCATCTACGTGGCCTGGACGGACACCTTCCGCCCGGAGGTGGACAGCAACCCGCAGGCCAACAACAACCAGGTGCACGTGGCCTACTCCCGCGACGGCGGTGCCACCTGGAACGAGAGCTTCCCGCACCCCACCAGCGACGTGCTCACCGTCGACCGCTACAACCAGTGGCTGACGGTCGATGAGAACGGCACCGTCCACGTGGTGTTCTACGACACTCGTAACTCCGAGAACCGCACGGGCGTCGACCTCTACTACACCTTCTCCGCGGATGGCGGCGTCACCTGGAACGAGCTCACGCGCGTCTCCGGTGAGACCTCCGCCAACCTCACGGACGGTCAGGAATGGGGCGACTACAACGGTGTCACGGTGATCGGCGAGCGCATCATCAGCGTGTGGACCGACAACCGCGATGGCCCGCCGAACATGAAAGACGTCTTCGCCGCCAACCTGCTGAACGTGGGTGCCGGCCCTGGCTTCTCCCTCTCCGGCAGCCCGCTCTCCCAGGCTGTCTGCGCGCCTGATGACCTGCAGGACATCACGGTCGATGTGATTCAGATTCAGGGCTTCTCCGAGCCGGTCGCCCTGTCCTACGCCAATCTGCCGAACGGCATCACGGGCACCTTCTCGACCAACCCCGTGATCCCGCCCGGCACCAGCACGGCGTCTGTCACGGTTGGCAACGTTCCCGCCGGCGATGTCAGCTTCTCCATCGTGGGCTCGGCGACCGGGTCGGACGATCGTGAGATCGGCGTCGGCCTCACCGTGTTCGACGACGTACCGGTGGCCCCGGGTCTGTCCATGCCGGGAGACGGCGCGGGTGACCAGGCCCTGGCACCGGAGTTCACCTGGAACGCGGTGGCGCAAGCGGCTGCCTACGAGATCGAGATCGACGACGATCCAACCTTCGCGAGCGTCGACTTCGCCGCCACGGTGGAGGGCACCAGCTACCGCCTCGAAGGCAACCTGCAGAGCGCCACCACTTACTTCTGGCGCGTGCGCGCAGTCAACGAATGCGGTAACGGCACCTACTCCGCCGCCTTCCGCTTCACCACCGGTGCGTTCATCTGCTCGACGCCGGGCGCAGGCATCCCCGACAACAACCCGGCCGGTGTCACGGACGAGTTGGTGGTGGCCGAGGGTGGCACGCTCACGGACCTCAACGTGTTCCTCGACATCACCCACACCTTCGTGGGCGACTTGAGCGCCACGCTGACCCACGTGGACTCGGGCATCAGCGTCGCGCTGATGGATCGTCCGGGACGGGTGGACACGGGCTTCGGTTGCGGCGGTGATGACATCGCGGCCACCCTCGACGACGAAGCGGCCTCGCCGATCGAAGACGAGTGTGCGGCGGGCATCCCCACCATCGACGGCAGCTTCACGCCGAACTCGCCCCTGAGCGCCCTGGACGGCCAGGACCTCTCCGGCACCTGGCGCCTGCTGGTCACCGACGCGGCCGGTCAGGACACGGGTACCCTAAACGAGTGGTGCCTGACGCCGGTCACCGAAGGCGGTGGCGATCCGACGGACACGGACATGGACGGTATTCCTGACGATCAGGACAACTGCACCCTGCGCCGTAACCCGACCCAGCGCGATACGGACGGTGACGGCATCGGCAACATCTGCGACGCAGACTTCAATCAGAGCTGCTTCGTCGATGGCGCCGACTTCCAGATCTTCCGCGACAACTTCGGCACGGACAACGCGGACACGGACTTCAACGGTGATGGCATCACCAACGGGTTCGACTTCCGCGTGTTCCGCTCCCTGGTCGGCGCTGCCCCCGGGCCGAGCGGTGTGCCGAACGTCTGTGACTAAGGGCCCACGGGCCTGAAGCCAACGGGTGAACGCTGGCGATAGCGATCACCCCTCGGTACCGAGAAGGCTCGCAAGCGACGCTTGCGGGCCTTCTTTTTGCCCTGCGTCGACGGCGCGCCGTCGCCCCTGGCTGCGAAAATCGAACCCAAGGCCCTGCCTTTTCGACACTCGGGGCGTATCGTGGCCGGGACTTTGGCCTCAAAGACCCCGCAGGCGACGCACCGCGCGATGTACACGCTCTCCTCGATACACATCTACCCCCTGAAGGGAGGTCGCGGCACCACCCTGACCAGCACGGCCTTGGATCGCTTCGGCCCGAGCGGCGACCGCCGCTGGATGCTGGTCGATCCGGAAGGCCAGTTCGTCACCCAACGCCAGCTGCCGGGCCTCGCCCGCGTGGCGGCTCTGCCGACGGCCGAGGGGCTGCGCTTGAGCTACGACGACGTCGACATCCTCGAGGTCCCGTTCCCCACCTCGGCGCCACGTGAGGTGACCATCTGGAACGACACGGTGGGCGCCTGCGATGCTGATGACGAGGCGGCAGCATGGTTCAGCGCACGCCTCGATCGCCCCCTGCGCCTGGTGTACCTGCCCGATGATGCGCGGCGGCTGGTCAACCCTGCCTACGCCAAGGCGGGCGAGACGGTGAGCCTCGCGGACGGCTATCCCCTGCTGCTGGTGTCAGCCGCATCCCTGGATGAGCTGAACGCTCGCCTCAGCACCTCCGTGGGCCTGGATCGCTTTCGCCCCAACCTCGTGGTGGCCGGGTGCGCCGCCCACGCCGAGGACGATTGGCAGCAGCTGCGGATCGGCGAGATGACCCTCACCGTGGCCAAACCCTGCGACCGCTGCACCGTGCCCGCCCTCGACCAACGCACGGGCGAGCGCCACCCGGAGCTCCTGCGCGCCCTCGCCTCCTACCGGCGCGCCGAGGATCGCAAGGTCTACTTCGGCCAGAACCTGCTCTACGCAGGCACCGGCACCTTGCACGTCGGCGACCCGGTGCACGTGCTGTGACCACCGCTGCGGTGGACCGCTCGCGATGATGCGCATGATCTGGTTCGCCGTCGGCCTGAGCGCCCTCGCCCTGGGGGCCGTGGGCGTGGTGCTTCCGCTGCTACCCACCACCCCCTTCGTCCTGCTCGCCGCCTACGCCTTCGCGCGCTCCTCGCGCCGTTGCCACGACTGGCTCCTGGGGCATGCCCTGTTCGGGCCCATTATCCGCGACTGGCAGCGCGAGGGCGCCATCTCTCGCCGTGCCAAGGTGACGGCGGCCATCTCGATGATGGCCATCTTTGCCCTATCGCTAGCATTAGGTGTTGCCCCTACGGTGCTCGCGATCCAGGCACTGGTACTCAGCGCTAGTGCCACCTACGTGCTGAGCCGCCCTGAACCCGGCGAGCGCGCCCGCGAGCCCTCCTAGGGCCTGATCCTTAAGCGTCCACCACGAGTGGCTGCTCGTCCCGCGCCAGCACACCGGTCATGGCGGTGATGTGGCGAAGGTCGGTACCGCAGCACCCACCGAACACGTTCAACCAGGGATGGCTCCCGCGCAGGCGCGCGTAGGCACCGGCCAGTTCGTCGGGGCAACCCGCGTCGAGGGAAGTGGCCTGCTCCAGGGCCTCGTGGCTACAGCGCGAGGCGTTGCAGCGAAGCCCGCGAACGCGCCGGGCGAGGCGACACCCGGCCAAGGCCTCTTCGAAATGCTCGGGATGGGCGCAGTTGATCATGAAGTAGGACGCAAACCCGTCCGTCTGCGCGTCCGTCTCGCCGATCGCCTCCGCCAGGCTCTCGCCCGACGGTAAGCAACCGTCCGTCTCCACGGTGAAGGAGATGACCACGGGCAGCCCCGTGCGCGCCGCTGCCCGCACGACGCCCACCGCCTCCCCGCTGTGGGTCATGGTCAGGGCCGAGACCATGTCCACCTCCGTGCTGGCGAGCCACCCGATCTGCTCGCTGTGGTAGGCCGCGGAGTCCTCCGCATCGATCCACGCCTCGGGCGCGTAGGCGTCATCGCGGGGGCCGATCAGCCCATTCAGGACGATGGCGCCTCGGTTGGCGGCGAACTCATCCCGCAACTCCGCCGCGAAGTGAACGGCCTCGCGGTTGGCCGCGGCCAGGCGCTCCGGCGTGCACTGAAGCGCATCGGCCCAGGCCCGGCTTGCGCGCCAGGTGGCGCAGTCGAGGATGAACCCGTGGCCCGTCAGCTGGGCGAGGGCGAGAAAGCCACGCCAGTAGCGCACGAGGGCTGCGCGGCCGACCGCGTCCTGAAGCAGCGTGTGCGCTGCGAAGGCCGGCAGCTCGAGACCGTGATTGAAGATCATGTCCGTCTCGAGCCCGCCGTCGGTGAAGAAGAGTCCACCGTCGAGCTGCGGAAGGCCCGCGGATCGTTGCCGTAGATGGCGCATCGCTCAACCTCGCTATCCGACCTGTGTTCGTAAGGGCGTGCGCGGGTGTTCGGCGAATCAGCTTCCTTCAGGCTTCGCACCGCAGCAACGCATGAGCAGCGGACGATAGGGCCCCACCGTGGTAATTCGCGTGGTGATGAACGTGGAAACCGTCTAAGCCAAATGCCAAACAAATGACCCACCGGGTGCGACGAATCTGCCGCATGCGGCACATAATCTCAGGCGATAGCAGTGTTGATCGTTTGCTATCGCTTCTACACGCTGCCTGTCGGCGGCGTTGTTCTGTTATCAAATCAAGTAGTAGAAGGAAATACTCGATGCAACAGTCGATTTCCGCGATTCTCTCCGGACTGGCGATCGGTTCCCTGAGCCTGGGCGCCCACGCCGCCTGCGACGACCTGCCCGACCATGCAGCGCTCACTGCTGCATTGCAGGCCTCGGTGGCACCGACCAGCGGCACGCCGAACGGTGGATTCGATCTCAACATGTGGGCGAGCATCGTCGACCGCGACGGTATCGTCTGCGCCGTCGCCCGCAGCGGCGCCGACCGCGGCGACCAGTGGCCCGGCTCGCGCGTCATCTCGGCACAGAAGGCCAACACGGCGAACGCCTTCAGCTTGCCGGGGCTGGCCCTGTCCACGGCCAACCTCTGGGCCGCCACGCAACCGGGCGGCAGCCTCTTCGGCCTGCAGTTCTCCAACCCCGTCGATCCGCAGACAGCCTACGGTGGCGCCCGCGCCCTGGGGCTGAACACGGCCGAGGTGGTGAACTACGGCACCGTGCAGGACCCGATGGTGGGTTCGCTCATCGGCGGCGTGAACGTCTTCGGCGGCGGCCTGGCGCTCTACAACGAAGAGGGCACGCTGGTCGGGGCCATCGGCGTGAGCGGTGACACCTCCTGCGCCGACCACAACATCGCCTGGCGTACGCGCGATGCGCTGGGCTTGGACTTCGTGCCGGGCGGCGTGGGGGATGCGAACGGCGTCTCGGCCGACAACGTCATCTTCGACCTGGATGCGGATGGCGCCAGCGCCAGCGGCTTCGGTCACCCCACCTGTGGGGGCCCGGGCGATGTGGATGACAACGGCAATCCCGACGACGCCGAGGACACGGCCGCCGTGGTGGCTGAGACACCGATCGGCGTGAACCCCTGAGCCAAAGGGAAGGCAAGGGAATGAGGTCGCCCGCCCCTGCCTGGTCGCGTGCGGCCGGCAGGGGTGGCGGCCACTAGTATCCTGAGCTAGCGGTAGAGCGGCTCGAGCTGCCCGGTTCCCGCGACTTCCCGCGACGTGCGCGCCGAAAGCGCATCCGCTTGCTCGAGCAGGCGCTGCATAGCCCCCTCGGCCTGCTCGCCGCTGCCGTAGCGCGCGGCGTCCATCGCGTCCAGGGCGTCGGCGAGCGCCTCGCCACCGAGACGGCGAACGTCGATCAGGTCGCGCACGCCGTGGTTCGGCCAACGGGCTCGCGCCCAGTGCAACGTCGCCAGACGCACCTGCCCGGGGTCCCCGGCCTGCACGGCGGCACGTAATCGCTTGAGCGAGGCCGCCAGGGATTCACTACCCGCGCGAACCTCCGGCGCCTGTTCCCCGGCACCGGCGCCTGGCGCGCGCCGACTCTGCCACCAGAACCCACCGGTGGCCGCCCACCCGAAGGCCATGATCAGCGCCAGCCAGGGCCACATTCCCGGCTCGTAGCGTACGCCGACCGAGGCCGGGCCACCTGTGAGGGGTGAGCTGCCAAGGCTATCGGCGCCATTAGCGCCAGCGGTCACAGCGCCACCATCTCCGGCCACATCGCCGCCCTGGCCGTCACCGACGGCGGGCAGCACCCGAATGCGCACGGGCTCGAGGCGCGCCGTGCGCGGTAGGTCGGCGGCCACGTCCCACCATTCGAGTTCCACGGCTGGCAATTCGAAGACGCCCGCGGCCGTCGGTAGCATGGCCAAGCGCTCCACGCGCTCGCCCAGGATCCCCTCCAGGGCGACGCGCTGATCGAAGGTCGGCTGATCGGGATAGACCTTGAACCCCTCAGGCACCGGTATCTGCACCTCCGGCAATTGGGCGGAGGTCAGGCCGAGGGCGTTGAGGGTGACGGCCCTCGTCACCGGTTCGCCGACCCGTCCGACGAGTTCACCGCCGTCCTGCGCATCGGGGAAGGACTGCTCGAGGGTGATCGCACTCGCCGGCAACCAGGGTCGCGCGCCGCCAGGGTTGGCGGGCAACACGTCCAACACCACTGATTCAGACTGCACGCGGCGAAAGGACGGGCGCTCGTAGTACAGGCGCATGTCGGCGCTGAACACGATCGGGTCCAGCTCCACCTGCCCGCTGCGCTGGGGGAAGAGCGCGTAGCGTTGCTCGAAAACGCGGTAGTCCCGCTCGCCGATGCGTTTCTCCGACCGCTCTTCCGCCACCGTTTCGACCACCAGGTCGCCGTCGCGACTGCTCGGCTTGGCGAGGGTGGCGTTGCTGAGGCGTACGGCTTCGTCCCAGTGCAGACGTACGGTCATCATCACCTGCGATTGCACGTACACGGGGCCCTGCGGCTCCACCGACACCTCGATGAACACCTCCGCCTCACCTGGACGTTCGCTGCGCGCGGGGGTCACGGTGATGCGGCGCGAGGCGGAGCGGGTCCCGCCGAATTCGATCGAGGGGATCTCCAGCGTCCCCTCCTCGCGCGGCACCAGGGTCAAGCGCCACACCTTGGTCTGCTGCGCCTGCCCGTTGACGATCTGCAAGGTCTCCCGGCTGTTCGTGCGCAGGATGTCGAACTGCTCCTCGAGGGGGCTGAAATCCGGTTCGGTCAGCCCCCGCTCGTCGGCACTGAACGTGACCGTCAGGCTTTCACCGAGAGACAGGATCGGTGGATCCACCGCCACGTCGACGCGCGCCTGGGCGCTGAGCACGGGCAGCAGCAGCAAGGCGCAGGCGAGCCAAAGCAAGAGACGGCCCAGGCTGGGCTGACCCCGGCCGGGCACGGGTGGGGTGTCGTCGATGGCTACCATGGATCTTCCTCACTCACCTCGCCTTGCTGGCGACGGCGCTGTAGCTCGTACACAAACTTGCGCCGAAGCAGGCCACCCGGATCGTCCGGGATACGCCGCAGCCATTGCTCCACCGCAGCCTGCTGCTCGCGCTCCTCACCGCTGGTGTCGCTCGGCTCGCCCACCTGTGCCATGCGCTCTTCCTGCGCCTCGCCTTCGGAATCGTCGGGGAGTTCCTGGGCGGCGCGGCGCTCCGCTTCGGCTTCGATCTCCTCGCGCGTCATCTTGTCGCCGCGCTCCTGCTGATCGGCCATCTGCTCCTGATCATCGCCGCCGCTACCGCCGCCCTGGGGCTGGCGCGAGGACGGATCCTGGCCGCTGCCCTGCTGCCCTTGGGCGCCCTGGGTGTCGCTGTCCTGCGGTGGCTGTTGGCCCTCTTCGCCCTGCTCGCCCTCGCCCTCCTCTTGTTGGCGCTCCAACTCGTCGAGTAGCACCTCGAGGTTGTGCTGGGCGTCGGCGTGTTCCGGATCTCGCTCCAACAATTCGCGATAGAGCTCGATGGCGCTGCGGTAATCACCATCGCGCGCCACCGCCGTGCCGCGGTTGTAGAGGGCGCGAATCCCCTCCTGCGACTCGAGCAGGCCCGCACTTTCCTCGAAGCGCTCGCCACGGTAGTAGGCGGCCGCCTTCCACTCGGGATCGGCGAGGAGTTCGCCCGCCTCGTCGTAGCGTTCCTGCTCGAGCGCCTGGCGGCCGCGCTGGTCATCGCGGCTCCACAGGGAGGACCACTCGAAGGCGTAGGCCGGGCGCGGCGCAGGCAACAGCACTAGACCTAACAACACCACCAGGGCCCCGCGGCGAAACACCAGCGCGGCCAGGGGCAACAGCGGCAGGAGCAGCCAGGGCCCCTCTTCTCGCCAAATGTCCGTGCTCATCGCATCCTCGTTCTCGAATTGACCGCCGCTGGCGAGCGCGTCGCCCAGGCGGTCGAGGTCCGCATCGTCGATGCTCATTCGCGTGTAGCGACCACCGCCCGCCGCGGCGATGTCGCGCAGCAGGTCTTCCTCGAGGCGGGTGTGGACGATGCGGCCCTGGGCGTCCTTGAGCAGCGCGCCGTTGCTCACGCGCACCGGCGCCCCCTCGCGCGTGCCCACGCCCATCACCGACGTTCGGATGCCGCGTTCGGCGAGCGCTCGGGCCACCTCCACGTCGCGCGCCATGGCGTTGTCGGTGATCAACAGGATGTTGCCGTTGCCGTCGCCGCCACCATCGATCAGCTCGCCCGCCAAGCGCAGCGCACGGTCGGCGCGACTGCCCCCCGAGGGCATGATGTCCGGTTCGAGCACGGGCACCAGCGATTGGATCGTCGCCGCATCGGAGGTCAGGGGACTGACGATGAAGGGCAGGCCGGCGAAGGCGATCAGTGCCGTTTGCCCGTCCTCGCGGCCATCGAGCAAGTCGATCACCTTGAGCCGGGCGCGCTCCAAGCGAGACGGGGTGAGGTCCGTCGCATTCATCGACTGGGAGAGATCGAAGGCGATCACCAGGGAGGACTGGTCGCGCAACACGGGCTGCGGCAGCTCTCGCCAGGCCGGCCCCGCCAGGGCGACCACGGCGAGGAAGAACGCCACCAGCGGCAACCAACGCAGCACCCAGGCCCGGCGCCCCGAGGCGCTCGCCCCGTCGGCCAGAAGATAGGGCAGCAGCTTGGAGTCGACGATGCGCGCCCACGCACTCGACAGGAGCGCCCCGTTGCGCAGCACATGGTGGAGCAGGGGCAGCGCGATAAGGGCGAGAAACCACAGCGGCCGGAGAAAGTGAAAGTGCTCCATCGCTAGGCTAACCGAAACCGTAGCCAGGCCAACAGACCACTCAAACCAAGCGCGCCCGCCAGGGGCCAGGCGAACAGCGCATGGCGCGGTCGGAAACCACCCACGTCCTGCTCCACCTTCTCGAGCTCGTCGAGGTAGGCGTAGATGCGCGCCAGCTCCGCCGTATCGTGGGCGCGGAAGTACTGGCCGCCCGTTGTCTCGGCGATGCTGATCAGGGTGGACTCATCGAGCTCGGATCCTGGCAACATGCGCAGGGTGAAGGGCGAGGCACGGCCCGCCGCCCCGATGCCGATCGTGTAGATACGCAGACCCTCGCTCGCGGCGAGCTCGGCTGCCTTGAGGGGATCGAGTTCGCCCGCCGTGTTGGCGCCGTCGGTGAGCAGGATCAGCACGCGGTCGTCGCCGGCATCTCGGCGCAGGCGCTTCAAGGAGAGGCCGATCGCATCGCCGATCGCCGTCTCCTTGCCGGCGAAGCCCACCTCGGCCTCCTCCAGTAGCGTCTTCACGGTCTCCCGATCGAAGGTCAACGGTGTCTGTAGGTAGGCCTGGCGCCCGAACAGCACTAACCCGATCCGATCGCCTTCGCGACGGATGATGAACTCAGAGGCAACGGTCTTGGTTGCCTCGAGGCGATCGACCATGCGCCCGCCGAGGCGGAAGTCGCGATTCTGCATGCTGCCGGAGATATCGACGGCCATCATCAGGTCGCGCCCGCTCACCGGCAGGGAGATCGCCTCGCCCTGCCAGATCGGTCGCGCCGAGGCGCCCACCAGCAGGGTCCATGCGAGGGCGGCCACCAGCAGCGGCCAAGAGCGCAGGTTCGCCACCCCTGCCCCGCCGCCGCCGAGCGACTGGAACGGGGTGAGCGAGGGCACGCGCAGAGCGGTCTGCTGGCTGACGTTGGCGGGCGGTGCCAACCAGCGCACCAGCAGCGGCAGCGGCAGCGCGAGCCATAGCAGGGGCCATTCGAAGCTGATCAAGACCGCAGCTCCAGCTTCGCGGTCCACTCCCGGCAGGCGGCCAACAGCGCTTGCAGCTCTTCCTCCGACGCGGGCGCGCTGCCCGCGTAGGGGCCCTCGACCAACAGGGCGGGAAACTCGCGCGTCAGGCGCGACCGTGGACTCAAGCGCTCGAGCGCGGCGAGCCAGGCTTGCCCCGTCAGGCCCGCCAGCTCACGCCGTGCGCCCACGGACAGGGCGACGCGACGCAGCCACGTGGAGAGCTCTGCGGGCAATCGCTGAGGTGTACTCGCGCAACGTTCGCCGAGGGCATCCAGCTCCGCCAGGGCCAGGCGCCGGACGCGCTCGGCCTGATAGTGATGCCAGCGGACGGCGAGGATCACCGCCCCCACGATCAGGGCCAAGGCCAGCAGCCACCAACCGATCGCGGGTGGCCACCAGGGCAGCTCGGGCGGCAGGTGAATGTCGCGCAGGTCGAGGTCCGCCGGATCGGTCATCCGCTCACGCCCCCGCCCGCGCGCAGCCCTAAGCCGCTGCGGACCACCTCGATGGGGTCGTCGTCCGTCGCGCAACGCATGGAGGAAATCGCCAGGCGACGGGCGAGTTCCTCCACCTGCCCGCAGTGGGCGTCGAAACGTGTCTGGTACTCACGGCGGCGCGAGCCGTCGGCCGTATCGAGGGTGAGCGTCTCGCCACCGCTCTGCAGCCGATACAAGCCAGGATCCGGCAGCTCACGTTCCAGGGGATCGTAGAACTGCACCTGCACCACATCGCAATGGGCCGCCGTGCGTTGCAGGTGGGCCGCTGCCATGTCCGTCAGGCCGTAGAAATCACTCAGCAAAAATATTAGGCTCCCCGGGCGCGCGACGCGGCGCAGGCGCGCAGCGGCGGCCTCGAGATCAACGGGCGTGGCATCGAGGTCGGCGGACCAGCCACTGTGATGGCTCAGGGTGTCGATCAGGCGCATGACCGACCCCTTGCCGCGCGAGGGTCGCACCTCGTCGTGGCTGTTGTCGCAGAAGACCAAGCCTCCCACCCGATCGCCCTGGCGCAGGGCGGACCAACCGACGGCAGCGGCGAGACGCGCCGCGAGCACCGCCTTGAAGGCCCCCCGCGTGGCGAACAACATGCTTCGGCGCAGATCCACCCAGAGCAGCACCGGACGCTCGCGCTCCTCACGAAAGAGCTTGGTGTAAGGCTTGCCGGTGCGGGCCATCACCCGCCAATCAAGGCTGCGCAGATCGTCGCCCGGCTGATAGGGCCGCGATTCCTCAAACTCCATACCCCGCCCCTTGAAGGGCGAAGCACGGGTGTCAGCAGCGGCCGCGCGGATGCGCATAGCGTTCAGGGGCAGGTTGCCCGCCGCGTGGCGCAGGCGCACGAGCTCCTGCGTGCTCACCCGAACGCCGGCGTCCACGGCGTCGGCCAACGCCTCGGCGGAGAGACGCTCGCGCCGCGAGGCGAGGTCACTTGGCGCGGTCGAGGCAGACGATGTCACGGCACGGCCACCAGTTCGATCAGGCGGTCGATGACATCGTCGGGCGTCATGCCCTCCGCTTCTGCTTCGAAGCTGAGGAGGATGCGATGGCGCAGGATGTCGGGCGCCACCGCCTGAATGTCGTCAGGAGAGACAAAGTCGCTGCCGCGCAGCCAGGCGTGGGCACGGGCGCAGCGGTCCAAAGCGATGGTGGCGCGTGGGCTGGCGCCGTACTGAATGATGCGCGCGAGGCCGGCGTCGTACTTGCCCGGTTCGCGAGTCGCGAGCACCAGGGCGATCAGATACTCCTCTAGGGCGGGCGCCAGATGCAGGTCGAGCACCGCGCGCCGCGCCTCGAAGACCACCTCCTGCGACAGCGGCGCCGGCATCGCACTCGGCTGGCCACCGGTGCTGCGCGCCTCGTCACGGTTGATGCGCAGGATCTCGCGCTCCGTGTCCGCATCCGGGTAATCGATCCGCAGGTGCATGAGAAAGCGATCCAGCTGAGCTTCGGGCAACGGGTAGGTGCCCTCCTGCTCGATCGGGTTCTGGGTCGCCATCACCAGGAACAGGTCGGGCAGACGGTAGGTCTCGGCGCCCACGGTGATCTGCCGCTCGCCCATGGCCTCGAGCAGGGCGGACTGCACCTTGGCCGGAGCGCGGTTGATCTCATCGGCGAGGACCAGGTTATGGAACAGGGGGCCTGGCTGGAAACGGAAGGAGCCGTCCTGGGGGCGGTAGACCTCCGTGCCCGTGAGATCCGCTGGCAGCAGGTCGGGGGTGAACTGGACGCGGTGGAAATCGCCCTCCACGCCCGCCCCCAGCACCTTGATGGCGCGCGTCTTGGCGAGGCCCGGAGCGCCCTCCACGAGCAGGTGACCATCACACAGGAGCGTGATCAGCAGGCGATTCACCAGTTTCCCCTGGCCGATGACCTGGTGCGAAATGTGCGCCTGCAGAGTTCGCAGGTCCGTTAACCTCGTCATGCGCGCGTGCTTTCCTTCTGTGGGTGCGGTGAGGCAAGCCAAAGCCGTCGAGTCTACAACAAGGGGCCGGTGGCGCGACCGCCCGTCAGGGAGTCGTGAACCGGGTGACAGCGAGTACTGAGGCGGCAACCCTGTCGGGCGTCGCAGAACGCACGTTCAGCCGCCCGCGAACGGCACTCAAACCGCTGCGCCGGGGGCGAACGCCAGCATCGCGTCGATCACCGCATCCGGCGACTCGCACTGGGGGTAGTGCCCAACGCTCTCAATCTCGATGACATCTGCTCGGGCCACGAGTTCACGGTAACGGCTAGCCATCGGGGCCCCGGAGACCGGATCACGCATGCCGACCACGAAGCGCAGGGGCACATCGGCCACCGCAAGCCCGTTCACCCAGCGCTCGCGATACTCGCGGCGCTGAGCCAGATACCCAAGAATCGCCGGCACGATGCGCAGGCCTCGCTCGCGGGTGAGCAGCGTCCAGTAGGACTCGAGGTCGCCCTCGGACGGGCGCGTGCCCTCGCCGAACACCGACCGCAGGCTGGCCATCGCGCGGCGCTTGTCCACGAGGTGTACCAACCAGGGCCCGGCGGGACCGGCCAACACCTGTTGAATCCGCAAGGGTCGCTGCGCCTCCGGGAAGAGGCCCCCGTTCAAGAAGCACACGGCGTCCAGGGCGGGCGACGCGCCGATGCCCGAGGCGGCACGGGCGAGCAGTTCCTGTGCCACCGAGTCGCCGTAGTCGTGGGCGAGGACGGTCGCGCGTTGAATCCCAAGCCTGTCGAGCAGCGCAGCCGCCACGTCCGCCTGGCCCTGGATCGTGTAGGCGCGTACGGGCTTGGCCGAGAAGCCGAAGCCGGGAAAATCAGGCGCGATCAGGCGGTAGTGACGGCCCAGGGCGGACCAGACGAAGCGCCAGTCCCAGGAGGCGGTAGGAAAGCCGTGCAGGAGGAGCAGGCTCGGCAGCCCCTCGGCGCCGTCGGGATTCGAATCACGGTAGAACACTCGCTCGCCCATGAGCTCCACGCGAGCGCCCGCCGCGTGCCACTGTGAAAGGCCGTCTACCACGCGATCCCCCTCCGTCCTAGACGTTCACGGCCGACCAGCGACGATCGGTCCAGTACTTGGCGAAGACCCCGGCTTGCACGCCGCGATAGGCGATCTGCGCGAACCAGACGGCTGTCAGTCCACCGCCCAGCACCGGCCCGATGAGCCAGGCGACCGGCAGGAAGACGCCCCACTGCATGAGTACGGCCACCTTCATCACCCGCCGCGTGTCGCCCGCGCCGAGCAACGAGTGCATGAACACCATACCGGCCGCCTCCACGGTCATCGAGAGGCCGACGAGGCGCATGGGGAAGG
Organism: Pseudomonadota bacterium; assembly: GCA_039815145.1. Classification (NCBI taxonomy): domain Bacteria; kingdom Pseudomonadati; phylum Pseudomonadota; species Pseudomonadota bacterium. The sequence continues at coordinate 46,064 of JBCBZW010000021.1, read as the reverse complement.
TTGCCGCCTCAACGATGGCATCGCCACCGGCCTGCTGGGCACTCAGGAACAGGCTGATGATCATCTGCGGGGCCACCCACATGGGAATTGCCAGCAGGGTGAGGACGGCGGCACTGACCCGACATACGTCCCAGCCCCAGCGTTCGGCGTCGGCCGCATCGTTGCGCCCGAGGGCCTGCCCCACCAGGGTGGCGGAGGCAAGGCCAAAGCCCATCCCCGGCAGCAGGGCCACCAACATCACATTAATGAGAATGTTCGCCGCCCCGAGTTCGACGGTACCGAGGCGAGCGATGATGACAAAGGTGGCCAGCATGCCGCTCGAGAAGGCCAGCTGTTGCACGCTGTTCGGCAGGGACAGGCTGATCAGACGCCGCACCTCCACCCAGCTCGGCTTGAAGCGCAGGAAGCCGGCACCCCGCGCCAGGCGCGACCCCATGTAGGCGTACACGCTGGTGCCGACGACGGTGGAGATCGCGGAGGCCAGCCCCGCGCCGGCCACGCCGAGCTGCGGCGCACCGAAATGGCCGAAGATGAACACGTAGTTAAGCGCGATGTTGACCGCATGCATCACCACCAACGTGGTCATGTACACGCGCGCCATGTCCACGGCGTTCCAGTAGCCGCGGAAGGCGAAGTTCATCGCCACGAACACCATGGACAGCAGGCGGATCTGCAGGTAGGGCACGCCGAGGGCGATCACGGCGGGATCTTCCACCAGAAAGGGGTAGATCCATGGCGTCAGCAGGCAGAGGATGACGGACAGCACCGGCGCCGCCACCGCGGCGATCGCCAACCCCGCGTTCAGGGGGCGCGCCATCTCATCGCACTTGCCCTCGCCCTTGCGCCGCGCCGCCGTGGCCTGCACCCCGGTGGACAGGCCAAGCAACACGGCCATCGCCGCGAAGTTGGCGAAGCCGCCGATCCCTACGGCGCCCAGGGCCGCCGCCGGGTCGGGCAGGCGACCGACCATCGCCGTGTCCACGAGATTGAGGACGTTCTGCGACACCATGCCGCCGATGATCGGCAAGGCGAGGCCCAGGATCCGATGCAAGCGCTGCACTAGGGGTTGGTTCCGCTCGCGCGACTAACGCTTCTTCTTGTGCCGGTAGTGCTCGAACACGGCAGCCATAGAGTGTTCCGGCTCAAAGCCGAAGGTCTTGCGGAACAAGGCGCCATCGATCACCACCGGGTACTTGAAGTAGTCCACCAGAAAGCTGGGGAAGGCCTTCCACCGCATCAGGCGCGACAGGGTCGCAGGCACATTTGGCGGGAGCGAGGGCACGGGTAAGCCGAGGCACCCGCACTCTCGCAGCACATCCTGATAGGGCAGCCAGTCCTGGGGGGCGACGTTGTAGATGCCGCGGCCGCGATGGCGAAAGGCCATCTCCACGGCCCGCGCCATGTCGTCGACGTGCAGAAACTGCATCATCGGCGAGAAGCCCACCAGGAAGGGCGCCATGGGCTGTGACAACAAAAGGCTCATAGTGTTTCGCACACCGGGCCCGGCGATGTGGCAAGGGCGCAGGATGGTCATGTCGAGCTCGGGGTAGCGCCACAGGTAGATGTTGGCGAGGTTCTCGAGTTCGACGCTGTCCACCAGGTCCATGGTGAGGTTGGACGCCTTCAGGGGCGAGGCCTCATCGAGCAGCGCCGGGTTGTAGGCGTCGGCGCCATACACGTAGAAGGTGGAGAGCACCACCACCTTGCGAACCCCGTAGTTCAGGGCCAGGTCGAACATGCGGCGCGACCCCAGCACGTTCGCGTTGTAGCGGCTCTCGCGGCTGGAGTCCTCACCGATGCGGCCGATGTGCACGATGCCGTCGATATCGTGCTTGCGGAAGACGTCCTCGAAGCCGCGCTTGGTCACGTCCACCTTGTAGCTGGGCACCCGCGGCCCCAGGCGAGCGGCGTAGCGGAAGTCCACCGCCACCACCTCGTGGTCCGCCTTCAACCCGCGGATCACCTGGCGAGCCAAGGTGCCCGCGGCACCGGTGACCAGCACGGTGGGACGGCGGGCGCTGCTGCTTCCGCTCGCTACTGATGCGTCCTGCTCTTGGCTCATCTACACACAAATTCCTTCAGAAAATGCTCTCGCGCTCGGACAAGCCCCGAGCGATCAGGCCACGTATCGCGTCCTTCACCTGATCCACCCGCGCCACCACGTCCGCCTCGCTCGTCACCTCGCCGGCGAACTCCATCGGTTCGCCGAAGTAGAGGCTGACCCGTGCCGGCAGGGGCACGAGGGTGGTGAGCGGGAAGTACGGCAGACCGAGCAGGCGGGAGATCGGTTTGATGTCCGCGAGCGACGGCATGGTCTCCTCGCAGCCCACCACCCCCACGGGCACGATCGGCGCGCGATGCTCCATCGCCAGATGCATGAAGCCGGCCCCGAAGCGCTGCAGCTGATAGCGGTCGCGGTAGAGCTTGCCCGAACCGCGTACGCCTTCCGGGAAGACGATGATCGCCTCCTCGTTCTCGAGCATGCGCGAGCAGTTGAGGGGATCGCCGATCACCGCCCCCACGCGGTTCAGCAGGTTGCCGACGAAGGGCACTTTCGGGAAGAAGCGCTCGATCATGGCGCGGGGGGCGCGCGGCGCGTAGGGGCTGGTGAGCATCGCCATGGCCATCAGGGTGGCGTCGATCGGCAGCTGCCCCGAGTGGTTGGCGATGATCAGGGCGCGCCCCTTGGCGGGCACGTTCTCCAGGCCATGGGCCGTGACCCGGAAGTAGTTATCGTACAGGCGCTTGACCAGGCCGACGAACAGTTTGGAGCGCTCGATGGAGAGGCCCCAGGGGTCGTAATCGTAGGAGCCGCTGGGTCGATCCAAGCGGGCGAGCGCCGCCTCGAGATCCTCCGGAACGAGCAGGCGCTCCAGTACCTCCACGGGCTTTCGCGGCAGTGGCGGCGGGGGCGCATCACCGGGCGCGTGGCCCTTGCGCAGCTCGGTGCTCATGCAGGAACTCCCATGGGTAGATCAAGCAGCCCCCGCAGGCGCGGGGGCTAATCCTGATTGTACGCGAGTTAAGATGCTGTTCAGGAGCGCCGGCGACAATGACGGTGAGCGGCCCGCCCAGCCGGCGGCGTCCGCGGTAGCGCAGGAGCACCTCATGGGCAAGATGCCACGATCAACCTTCCTGGCCTGGCTTGGCGCCGGGCTCTTACTGGCGGGCCAGACGGCCTACGGCAACGCCATGCGCTGCGGCCAGGCCGTGGTGAGCGTCGGCGATCACCAGATCGAAGTGCTGAAGGAATGTGGCGAACCGGCGACCATCGAACGGTTTCCCGCGCTCCTCGTACCCGGTGCCACCGTGTTCGGCGACCGCTTCTACGCCCCCTTCGCCTCCCCGTTGAACCCGGTGAGCGTGGAGGTGTGGACCTACAACTTCGGTCCGCGCCGACTGATGCGCCAGGTTCGCCTCGAGGGCGGGGCCGTGGCCGAAATCCGCACCCTGGGATACGGCTTCTAGTCAGCGCCGGTCGGCTTCCGCTTGCGCCACGCGCTGGAAGGCACCGCGAATGGCGAGGGGATTGAAGCCCTGCACCACCTCATCGCCCACCAGCAGCATCGGTACGCCCTGCTTGCCGGTCATGCGGAAGAGCTGGGCGCCCAGGGCGTCGGAGGAGACGTCGTACTCGACGAAGGGCACGCCGTGATCCGCGAGATACTCGCGCTCGCTCTTGCAGAACCGACAACCGCTGGTGCTCAGCAGCACCACCTCGCCGTGGAGCTCTGGATCGTAGCTCGGCCCGCTCGGCAGCGCCCATGCCAACAGATCCATCCGGTACTGGATCAGCAGGAACAGCGCGATAAGGAAAATTATCTGTTTTTTCATAGAGGTTACGAACTACTCGAGCGCTTCACGGGAATCGCTGGGCCCTTGCCTTCTTTTTGCTGCGTCGCCACAATCCTCGGATGTGGTTTCCAATTGCAATCGCCTGCATCCTCGGCGCAGCCGCGTTTTACCAGTTCCGTCCAGACCTAGTCTACGCACTGGCCATGTTCGCCGAGCGGGGCCGGGCGCGACTGCGCAACGCCCGCGTGCAGGTGGCGGGCCACGACCTCGCGTACCTGCGTGGCGGCAGCGGCGAGCCCGTTCTGCTCCTGCACGGTTTCGGGGCGGATCGCTACCACTGGCCGCGCATGGCCGTGCACCTCACCCGCCACTACGAGGTGGTGGCGCCGGATCTGCCGGGCTTCGGTGAGTCCAGTTGCGATACCCACGCCTCCTACGCCGTGCCGGCGCAGGTGGAGCGCATCGTCGCCCTGCTCGATGCCCTGGGCCTCGACGCCGTGCACGTGGTCGGCAACTCCATGGGCGGCCACCTGGCCGCGGCCTTCGCCCGCGCCCACCCCGAGCGCGTACGCTCCCTGGGGCTGCTGGATGCTGCTGGCGTAGACCCCCAGGGCAGCACCGAGTTCCACCAGGCCTTGGCAGGGGGGCGCAACCTCCTGCTCGCCGATTCGCGCCAGGACTTTCGTCGACTCACCTCGATGATGTTCGTCAAGCCACCGGTGGTGCCGGGGCGGGTGCTGGATCACCTCGGCGACCGCGCCATGGCCCATCGAGCCTGGTACGAACGGGTGTTCAACGAATATCAGGACAGCTACGAACCCCTCGAACACGGCCCCGCGCTGCCCACCGTGCCCGCCCTGGTGCTGTGGGGTCGCGAGGACCGGGTACTACCGGTGGAGGATGCGCAGATGTTCGGGCGTCTCCTGCCGGACGCCGAGGTGGTGATCCTGCCCGACACGGGCCATCTGCCGATGCTCGAGCGGCCACGGGAGGTGGCCGAGCACTGTCGGGCGCTGTTTCAACGGGCCAGCGCCCGCACCGATCAACCGTCGACCAGCTCGAGTACGTAGCGAGTCAACTCATCCATTAGCTTATCGAGGGCCTCGTTGGCAGCTTGCACGCCGCCCTCGGAGTTGGCGGGAACTGCGCGCACCACCACGGAGAAGCGGCGGGCGCCGAGCAGTTCGCGTTCATCCGCATCCACGACCCGGGCACGAAGGGTGAGTTCCACCTCACTGCTCTGCCCATCGAAGCGCTGGATGACCATCAGCCCCCGGCTCTCCAGGCGATAGTCCGGCAGCTGCGGCGAGGGCGCGCCGACCACGCTCTCGAAGCGACCGAGGCTATCGAAGGTATCGATCATGCTCGCCCGCAACATGGTGGGCAGCGTATCCACCCACTCCGCGTAGGCGAAGGCCTCGTTCTGATAATCGTTGCGCTGGTAGATCATGCGCGCCGTGGCGAACCCCGGGGCTGGCAGCGGCGTTCGCACCTCAAGTACGCAACAGGCCTCACCGGTGAAAGCGCTTACCGAAGCGCCCGCCCCTTCGAGGCGGTAGGAGGCGACCGGCTCGGTCGATCCGCCCAACACGCTGCACCCCGAGAGCAGCAGGGCCGCGACGCCGGCGACACAAAGCCCCAGGCCGCGAAGCAGCACAGCCCGACGAACGTCGTTCGCGAACACCACTAGTAGCTTCCTCCCTTCTCGCCCGGTCCCGGCGGCGGCGCCGGCAGGCCGAACAGCAACGCGCTGGGGTCACGCTCCACCGATTCGCTGGCCCGGCGCAGGGCCTCCGACGCGTATCGAAGCTCGTACATGAGCGACTCGGCCTCGGGCAAGGCGGTGGTGGCGAAATGCTCCAGCTCACGGGAGCTACCGACCAGGTTCTCGCTGATGCCGTCGATGGTCTCGCGCAGATCGCCGGCGAGGGCCTCGTAGGTGCGTGCGGCATCACCGAAGGCCGCGGCGCTCTCGGTGGCCGTCTCCAGCAGAGCTGGCGCGCCCGCGATGGACGTGCGCAGTTCGGTGGTCAGCCCGTCGACGTTGTCCACCAGGCCCTCCACATCGTCCAGGCGCTGGTTGAGGTTGCGCGAGACCTCGACCAGGTTCGCCAGGAGGTCCTGCACCGCGTCGCGGTTCTCCAGGTTGAGCAGATCCTGCATGCGCTGGCTGGTCTCGTTGATGCTCTGAATGAGCTCGGATGCCGCCTGGTCCAGACGCGTGAACAGGGAAGGACGACTCTTGATGACCGCGGGCTCACCGTTTGGCCCCGGCTCCAGCGGTGGCGACACCATGCTGCCGCCGCTCAAGTTGATGGCGGCGATGCCCGTAATGCCCTGCTGCTCCAGCACGGCCACCGTGTCTACGTTCACCGGCGTACCTTCCAGAACCAATAGGGTCAGGCGCACCAGCTCGGGGTTGTCCGGATCGAGCTCGATGCGGCGCACGCGGCCGCGATCCACGCCCTTGTACTTCACCGGCGAGTCCACGGCAAGGCCGGACACGGACTCGGTCATGTACACGAAGTACTCGCGATAATCCTTCGGCGGCCCGCCCGTGGTGAGCCAGAGGATGGTGGCGATCAAGGCTGCGCCCAGCATCAGCACGAAGAGGCCGACGAGGACGTAGCTGGTTTTGGGCGTCATGCCGACTGCTCCTTAACGTGCGCACTGGCGCTGAAGCGGCCCCGGGGACCGGCGAAGAACTCCTGCACGTCCGGGTCGTCGCTGTCGCGCAACTCCTCCATGCTACCCACCGCGAGGATGCGTTGCTTGCCGAGCAGTACCACCCGATCGGCGATTCGCCAGAGGGAGTCCATGTCGTGGGTGATGGACACAACGGTCAGACCGAGCAGGCTCTGCAAGCGCAGGATCAAGCTGTCGAGGGCATCGGCGCTGACCGGGTCTAGGCCGGAACTCGGCTCATCGAGAAAGATCATCTCAGGGTCCAGCGCGATGGCGCGGGCCATGGCGGCGCGCTTGCGCATGCCACCGGAGATCTGCGAGGGGTAGAGCGGCGCCACCGCGGGGTCGAGGCCGACCATGCCGAGCTTCATCATGGCCACCTCGTCGATCAGCTCATCGCTGAGCGAGGTGTGTTCGCGCAGGGGCACGCCGACGTTCTCCAGCACCGTCTGATCGCCGAACAGGGCGCCGTACTGGAACATCACCCCCAGGCGCCGCCGCAGGGGCAGCGACTGCATGTCGCCGATGCCGACCACCTCCTGCCCCAACACCTGCACCGACCCCGCCGACGGTTCCTGCAGCATGACCATCTCGCGCATCAGGGTGGACTTGCCGCTGCCCGAGCCCCCCACCACGGCCGTCACCTCGCCGCGGTAGACGTCGAGGTTGATGTCCTTGTGCACCACGCGATCGCCGAACTGCGTGGCCAGGCGCCGGATGCGCACCACCACCTCGCGTTCGCCCTCGATGTGTATGTGCTCGCTCAAATGCCCAGCCTCGAGAAGATGATCGAGAAGATCGCATCCACCACGATGACCAGGAAGATGCACTGAACCACGCACAAGGTGGTCTGCTTGCCGACCGAGTCGGCGCCACCACTGACCCGAAAGCCCTGGAAGGTGCCCACGCCAGCGATGATGGCGGCGAAGACCGGCGCCTTACCGATCCCGATCAGGAACGTCTCGATGTTGATCACCTGGCTCAGGCGATCGACAAAGCTGTTGAGGCTAATGTCGAGCAGCGCGTTGGCCATGATCGCACCGCCGAGCAGGCCCATGATGTCACCGAACATGGTGAGCAACGGCAGGGCCACCACCAGCGCAATCACCTTCGGTAGCACCAGCAGATCGATGGGGGAGATGCCCATGCTGCGCAGGGCATCCACCTCTTCGGTCACCTGCATGGTGCCGATCTGCGCCGTGTAGGCCGATCCCGTGCGGCCGGCGACGATGATCGCCGTAATCAAGGGTGACAGCTCGCGCAGGATCGCGGCACCCACCATGTCCGCGATGAAGATGCTCCCGCCGTACTGGGCCAGCACGATGCCGCCCTGGTAGGCGATGACCACGCCGATCAGGGTGGTAAGCAGGCCGACGATGGGCAAGGCATCAAAGCCCGCTTCCTCCAACTCCTTGACGATCACCGCCCAGTACATGGTGGCCGGCCGCAAGGCCGCGCGCATCGCCAGGTAGGTGACGTTGCCAACGAACTCGAGGAACTCGACGTAGAAGGCGACCTGGCGCGTGCTGGAACGCCCGATGTCCTCCACCAGGCCGTGGCTGTCGGTGCTCGCGGGGACCTGGCCCGGCCGGTTGTTCTCCACCAGCTCGAGGAGGCGCTTGGCGACGTCCGTCGCCCCCACCACCTGGACCGCGCGACCGTCCGCCTCCAGGCGCTCGCGCGTGCGGTGCACGAGCCAGGCGCCGGTCATGTCCAGGGCGGTGACGGATTCGAGATCGACCACCACGCTGCCGGTGGTCAGGGGGAGCTTGGTCAGACGCAGCTCCATGTCGCCGAGACAGCCAGAGGTCCAGCGACCGCTGCAAGTGATCAGGTTTTCGGACGCATCGACAGCGACATGGGCGGCGCCGCTCTGGGCAGCCCGCCTCTGAATACGATCAGGCACCTTGGCTCGGGACTCCTCGACGCCGCAACCGCCCGGGATCGGGTCGGCCTTGGATAGCGCGTTAGATAATACCCACCTTGCGGCGGGCGCTCTACTGGATGGCGTCGGATCGGGGTGTTGGCCCTGGCGGCGCGCAGGCCGCCAGGTGGCTCGATCAGGAGCGAGGCGTCTCGCTGCTGAGGTTGATCAAGCCCACTTCGATGGCGAAGCGCGTGAGGCCGGCGATGTCGTGGATGTTCAACCGCTGCATCAGCTGCGTGCGGTGCGTGTCGACGGTCTTCGCCGCCACGCCGAGCATCTCCGCGATCTGCCGCGTGCGATGACCTTCGGCGATCAGCTGCAGGATCTCGCGCTGGCGCGGCGTGAGGCTCTCCAAGCGCGAATCGCCCACGGCCTGCTCCCAGTCGCGCACCGCGGCTGAGAAGTAGCGTTGGCCGAGCATCACCGAGCGCACCGCCTGCACCACGTGGCGGAACTCATCGCCCTTGGCCACGTAGCCGTCGGCGCCTGCCAGCACGGCGCGCCGCACCTGTTCGGGCTTGTGGTACATGGACCAGACGACAACGCTGGGGGCGTTCGGCAGCGCCTTGAGGGCCGCGATGGCCTCGAGGCCGTCCATGCCGTCCATGCTCAGGTCGGTGATCACCACCTCGGGTCGGTCGTCTACGATGCACTGCAGCGCGTGGGTGCCGTCGCCCGCCTCGCCGACAACCTCCATATCCGCCACGTTGTCCAGCAGACCGCGCAATCCGGCCCGTACACCCTGGTGATCGTCGATTAGGTAAATCTTGGTCGAGCCCCTCGGCTCCCCCGCGATCTCGCTTGCACTAGCGTTAGACACGTCCTTTCTCCCGACCCACTGAGCAGTCACGCGCTCGCGACTTCGAGGCCCCCCTCCCGAGCCAGCCCAGTCGGCCTTGGATTTGTGACACAATTTGCGCCGCAAAGCGGAGCTTGCCTGATCTTCGGCCCTGCGTGCCACTCAACTTGCTCTGCGCGCCCGTGTTAACCCCATCGGACACCCGGCAACATGAGTTCATCTGAAAACACCGACCCCGGTCGAATTCGCACGGCTGGAGACCATGTCTATGGTATCCGCATGCGCCTGCCAGCGACCGATGCCTTTGTGAACATTCTTGGTAACGACAACACCATGTACCGCTGGTACGCCAGCGAGCGGGCACGGGACGAGGCGCTCGAGAAAATGCGCGCCGAACACCTCTTCTCCCGTGCGGGCGATCGCCCCACGCTGATCTACGAGCCGGTCGAGCAACCCCGACCGGACCGCTACACCCGCCGACCAGGCGGCTCAGGCGCCAACGCCTGAAGCCCCTGGCAAGCACGACGACAACCCAATAGACGAGGCAGGTATGACTGACCATTCGAGCCCGACGCCGCCCGCCGGCGGCGCGCGCATCACCATCGCCGACGGCAAGCTATCCGTTCCGGACAACCCGATCGTGCCCTTCATCGAGGGTGATGGCACCGGCCCCGACATCTGGCGAGCCACCGTGCGCGTGCTCGATGCGGCCGTGAAGGCGGCCTACGGCGGCTCGCGGCAGATCCACTGGATGGAGATTCTGGCCGGTGAGAAGGCCTTCAACCAGACCGGCAGCTGGCTTCCTGAGGCCACCGTGGAGGCCTGCCGCGAGTACCTGGTCTCGATCAAGGGCCCCCTGACCACGCCGGTCGGTGGCGGCATCCGCTCCCTCAACGTGGCCCTGCGCCAGCTGCTGGACCTCTACGTCTGCCTGCGACCCGTGCGTTGGTTCGAGGGCGTGCCCTCCCCGGTGCGCGCACCGCAGGAAGTAGACATGGTCATCTTCCGCGAAAACACCGAAGACATTTATGCGGGCATCGAGTTCGAGGCCGGGAGCGAGGCGAACCAGAAGTTCCTCGGGATGCTGAAGGAGCACTTCCCCCGCGAGTTCGGCAAGATCCGCTTCCCCGAGGAAGTGGGCATCGGCATCAAGCCCGTCTCGCCCCAGGGCACCGGTCGCCTGGTTCGCGCCGCGATCCAGTACGCCATCGCCAACGAGCGCAAGAGCGTCACCTTCGTGCACAAGGGCAACATCATGAAGTTCACGGAAGGTGCATTCCGGAACTGGGGCTATGAGTTGGCCGAGAAGGAGTTCCCGCAGGAGACCTACACCTGGAGCCAGTGGGAACGCACGCTGCAGGAGAAGGGCCAGCCCGCGGCCAACGAGGAACAAGACGCTGCCCTCGCCGACGGTCGCATCCTGGTCAAGGACGCGATCGCCGACATCACCCTGCAGCAGGTGCTGACCCGTCCGCGCGAGTTCGATGTCATCGCCACCCTCAACCTGAACGGCGACTACCTCTCCGATGCGTTGGCGGCGCAGGTGGGTGGCATCGGCATCGCCCCCGGCGGCAACATCAACTACGACACCGGCCACGCCGTGTTCGAGGCCACCCACGGCACAGCGCCGAAGTACGCCAACCAGGACAAGGTCAACCCCGGGTCCCTGGTGCTCTCCGGCGAGATGATGCTGCGCTACATGGGCTGGACCGAAGCGGCCGACCGCATCATCGCGGCCATGGACGCCACCATCGCCAGCGGCTCGGTGACCTACGATTTCGCCCGTCTCATGGACGGTGCGAAGGAGGTTAAGTGCAGCGCCTTCGCCGACTGCCTGATCGAGAAGCTCTAATCGACCTCGCGATTAGCCCGTCCTAAATCAGGGCATTACCGAGGTCCCCCCTTGAAATCTGAGCGGGGCGTGGTAGAAATACGCCCCGCTCGGCGGCAGCGATCCGAAGGCCCGCCGGAGCTGCCTCCCCCGTAGCTCCCCGTGCCCCGCTGCCACCGACTCGCACGAAACGAGTGCTGCCGGCCCACGCCTTCCCGCGTGGCTTCCGCCGGCGAGCGCAGTTGTCCGAATACGAAAGATCGGAACCGAACCTTATCGGGAGCGGCTGGCGATGATTGAGACAGAGCAGCTAACCAAGCGCTACGGCGACCTGACGGCCGTCGATGGACTGAGCTTCCAGGTGCGTCCTGGCGAGGTCCTCGGCTTCCTCGGCCCGAACGGCGCTGGCAAGTCCACCACCATGAAGATCCTGTCGGGCTTTCTAGCGCCGACATCCGGTACCGCGAGGGTCTGCGGCTTCGACGTCACGGAGGCCCCCGTCGAGGCCAAGCGCGCCATCGGCTACCTGCCAGAGGGCGCGCCCAGCTACGGCGAGATGACCCCCGCCTCCTTCCTCGAGTTCATCGCCGACGTGCGCGGCCTGAGCGGCGACCACCGCCGCCAGCGCATGGCCGAGACGGTCTCTCGCCTGCACCTCGATCGCGTGCTCCACCAGCGCATCGAGACCTTATCCAAGGGCTTCAAGCGCCGCGTCGGCCTTGCCCAGGCGATCATCCACGACCCCGCCGTGCTGGTCCTGGACGAGCCTACGGACGGTCTTGACCCCAACCAGAAGCACGAGGTGCGCTCGCTGATCCACGACATGGCGGCGGACAAGCTGGTAATCATCTCCACCCACATTCTGGAAGAGGTGGACGCCCTGTGTAACCGCGCGATCATCATCGCCCGCGGACGCATCCTCGCTGACGATACGCCGGCCAACCTCGAAGCCCGCTCGCGTTACCACAACGCGGTGAGCGTGCGCTTCTCCGCCGAGACGGATATGGCGGACGCGGCGCGCAGGATCGAAGCGCTCGACGGGGTGAGCGCCGTCGAACAGGACGCCCGCGACCGTCGCCTCACGGCCTTGTCCAACGGTTCCAGCACGGCGCTCACGCAGATCAGCGCCATGGCGAGCGAAGCCGGCTGGCCCGTGGCCGAGCTCAAGCTCGAGTCCGGGCGCCTGGACGAGGTGTTCCGCACCGTCACCACCCAGGCCGCAAAGGGGGCGTTGTCATGAACCAGATCAGCCTGCGCAACGTCGGCATCATCCTGCGCCGGGAGCTGGCGAGCTACTTCTCCACCCCCGTCGCCTACGTGTTCATCGTGATCTTCCTGATGCTCGCCGGCATGTTTACGTTCTACTTCGGTAACTTCTACGAGGGCGGTAGCGCGACGCTGGACGCGTTCTTCTTCTACCACCCATGGTTGTACCTGTTCCTGGTACCGGCGATCTCCATGCGCCTGTGGGCCGAGGAGCGCAAGAGCGGCAGCATCGAGTTGCTCATGACCTTGCCGGTCACGCTGATGGACGCGGTGCTCGGCAAGTTCCTCGCCGCCTGGCTGTTCACGGGCATCGCCCTGGCACTGACCTTCCCCATCTGGATCACGGTCAACTACCTCGGTGACCCGGACAACGGCGTGATCTTCGCCGCCTACATAGGCAGCCTGCTGATGGCCGGTGGCTTCCTCGCCATCGGCACCTGCCTCTCGGCCATCACGCGCAACCAGGTGATCGCCTTCATCATCACCGTGGTGGTGTGCTTTCTGTTCCTGGTGAGCGGGATTCCGCTGGTGCTCGAGCCGATCAGCGCGATCCTGCCCCAGAGCCTCGTCGACACGGTGGCGGGACTCAGCCTATGGACCCACTTCGAGTCCATTCGTAAGGGAGTGATCGACCTGCGCGACCTGCTCTACTACGCGTTTCTGATCAGTGCCTGGCTGGTGGCGAATGCCATCGTGCTCGACGGCAACAAGGCCGAGTAACTCGCGAGGAGCTGAATACGATGGATACGAATCGCACCAAAGCGCTTGGATTTAGCGCCCTCGCCATCATCGCCGTGCTGTTCATTGCGGCCGTGATGCTCTCCAACACCCTGTTCCGCGGCGTGCGCCTGGACCTCACGGAGAACCAGCTGTACACGCTCTCGGACGGCACCCGTGCCGTCCTCGGCGATATCGATGAGCCGATCAACCTGTACTTCTTCTTCTCCGACCGGGCGACGGAAGATCTGCCGCAGTGGCGCGCCTACTCGCGCCGCGTGCGCGAGACGCTGGAGGAGTTCGTGGCGATCTCCCGCGGCAAGCTGAACCTGCAGGTGATCGATCCTCAGCCCTTCTCGGAGGAGGAAGACGAGGCCTCCCGCTTCGGCTTGCCCGGCGTGCCCGTGCGCGGCGCGGAGGACGGCATCTTCTTCGGCCTGGCGGCGACCAACTCCGTGGACGATGAGGAGATCATCCCCTTCTTCGATCCCGCGAAGGAGGAGTTCCTCGAGTACGATCTCGCGCGCCTGATCTACACCCTCGATAACCCGGAGAAGCCCGTCGTGGGTCTGCTCAGCAGCATGCCCCTGCAGTCCGGCTTCGATCCCCTGACCAACCGTATGCGTGAGCCCTGGGCGGTCTCCACTCAGATCCAGCAGCTCTTCGACGTGCGCAACCTGGAAGATGGCCTCGACGCGATCGACGAGGAGATCGACGTACTGCTCGTGGTACATCCGAAGTCCCTCTCCGAGCAGACGGTCTACGCCATCGATCAGTTCGTGATGGGGGGCGGGCGCGCGATGATCTTCGTCGACCCCTTCTCGCAGTTCGAGCAGATCGACACGGACCCGAACGACCCCACGGCCGCGATGATGGCGGATCGCTCGTCCAACCTACCGACGCTGTTCGACGCCTGGGGCATCGAGTTCAGCGCCGAGCAAGGCATCCTGGACGCGGGCGCCGCGCTCCAGGTCGCGGCCCGCAGCGGCCGCGGCGCCGTCTCCCACCTCGGCCTGATCGGCCTCACCGGCGACAGCTTTTCCGAGCAGGATGTGGTGACCAGTGGGCTCACCAGCATGAACTTCCTCATCGCCGGCTACTTCGGCCTCAGCGACGACTCCCCGCTCGAGCTGCAGCCCCTGGTGGTGACAACGCCCGAGTCGTCCCTGGCCCCGGTGCAGCGCTTCAAGGTGACCATCGATCCCGCGGAGCTGCAGGACGGCTTCGAGCCGAGCGGCGAGCGCTGGCCGATCGCTGTACGCGTGAGCGGTGAGCTGCCGAGCGCCTTCGCAGACGGTGCGCCCACCATCGCACCCGTGGCCGACGACCTCGAAGCGGCGACCGCATTGCCGGCCCACCGCGCGAGCTCCGACGGCCCGGTGAACCTGGTGCTCGTGGGCGATGTGGACCTGCTGGCGGACGAGCTGTGGGTGCGCGTGCAGCGCCTGTTCGGGGAGCGGCTGCTCGAGGAGCTCGCGAGCAATGGCGCGTTCGTGATCAACAGCCTCGACAACCTCACGGGCAGCAGCGATCTGATCGGCGTGCGCGGTCGGGCGAGCTTCGTCCGGCCCTTCCAGCGCGTCGAAGACCTGCGCCGCGAGGCGGCCCTGCGCTTCCGCGACACGGAACAGCAGCTCCAGAAGGAGCTGGAGGAGACCGAATCGCGCCTGACGGAACTGCAAAGCTCGCGCACGGATGCGGACAACCTCTTGATCCTCTCCGACGAGCAGCGCGAGGAGATCGAACGCTTCCAGGCGCGCAAGCTCGAGATTCGTCAGGAACTGCGACGCGTTCGCCGCGAGCTCGATAAGGACATCGAGCAGCTCGGCACGGTCCTGAAGATCATCAACATCGCACTGGTGCCCCTGCTGATCATCCTCTTTGCCGTCGGCAGCGCCTGGTTCACCAGTCGCAGAGCAAGGGAGGCGTAATCGATGAAGGCCAATCAGCTGATCGTATTGGGCGCCGTCGCCGCGGTGGCGCTCGGCGCCGCGTTGCTGCTGAGCGGTGGAGACGACACCGGCAGCAGCACCGGCAGCAACCTCGGTGAGGCCCTGCTGCCCGCGCTCGCGCCTGCGGTCAACGCTATCGATAGCGTGCAGGTAAGCGAGGGAGATCAGGTGATCACCCTCGAGCGCGGTGAGGACGGTTGGTCCATCCGCGAGCGCGACGGCTATGCGGCGCAGGTGGGGCGCGTGCGCGAACTGCTCCTCGCGCTGGCCGAGGCCACGCTGCTCGAGGAGAAGACGAGCAATCCGGAGAACTACGCTGTGCTCGGGCTCACCGAACCCACCACGGTGACCCTCACCGCGGACGCCTTCGACGGACCGCAGGCGATCAGCCTGGGTAACGCTGCGCGCCGGGGTAGCGCCACCTACATTCGACGTGGGGACGAGGCCTCCACCTGGCTGGTGAGCGGTAGCCTCTCCGCGCAAGCAGACGCGCTCAGCTGGGTGGACCCGGTAGTCCTGAACGTGCCCGGCGAGCGGATACAATCGGTGACCATCACACACCCCGACGGGGAAGTCGTGCGCATCGAGAAGACCGATCCGCAGGAGACAGGCTACGCCCTGCTCGACGTGCCCGAAGGGCAGGAGCTGCGCTACGAGGCCATCGCCAACCCGATCGGCTCCGCCCTGGCTAACCTGCGCCTGGAGGACATCAGGGCCGCGGCGGCGACGGACTCGCCCTTGAAGGTTGCCGAGGGGCTCACCCAGGTGCGGTACCTGACCTTCGACGGCCTCGTCCTCGACGTAGAGACCTTCGACGCGGGCGATGCGCAGTGGCTGACCTTGCAGGCGAGCGTCGATGAGGAACAGGCCCAGCGGTTTGCACCGCCGAGCGACGCCAGCGAGACTGACGCCTCGCCGGCGGCTGGCGAGGGTGCCAGCCCCGCCGACGACGCGCAATTCAAACCCCTGGCGCAGGTCCGGGCGGAAACTGAGGTGCTGAACGCGCGCCTGGCGCCGTGGGTGTACGGCGTCGGTCGGTACAAGTTGGAACAGCTGACCCGGCGCATGGACGATCTCGTGCAGGACCCGCCGCCGACACCGGACGCCGGCTAGGGAGCTGAGGCACTTAAGACGCGACGGGTCCGATGCTGAGCCACTTCAGGAGAGTCATGGATGTCATCCGACGCCGATCGGACCGCTAGCGAAACGGAACTCGATGAACCCTTCCTCGTGCCCGGCGTGGATCCGAGCTCAGGGCCTGCCCCCACGCCGGACACGCTCGGCGAACTTCCCCCGGTACGTGGACTGGAAGAGCGACTGCCCTACGAGTTCCCAGACGCTACGGATCTGCTTGCGTCCATGCGTGAGGGTCGCCAGACCGCAGGCGCGCTGGTCGAAGAACACCTCGCGCGCCTGACCCGCGAGCAGAGCCGCCTGAACGCCGCCTGCCAGGTGCGGGCGGAGCGAGCGATCGCCCAGGCCGCAGCGCCTGTGGCGGGCCCCTTGGGCGGCCTGCCCATCAGCGTGAAGGAACAGATCGGCCTCGGCGGCGAGCAGGTCACCACCGGCTCGCGCCGGATGGCGCCGGTGGAGTGCCCGCGCGATGCTGTGGTGGTCACGCGGCTGAAGGAGGCGGGCGCGATCATCCTGGCCCGGGGCAACGTGCCCGAGTTGGGGCTCGCCGGCGAGACCGACAACCCGCGCTACGGCCGCAGCAACAACCCCCTTGACCCCACCCGCACCTGCGGCGGCTCCTCCGGTGGCGACGCCGCCCTGGTGGCCTCCGGTTCGGTCGCCGCGGCAGTGGGGTCGGACATGCTCGGCTCCCTGCGCATCCCGGCCGCCTTCTGCGGCATCGTCGGCTACAAGCCGGTGGCGGGCGCCGTCGACAAGCGCGGCGTGTGGCCCCCCGTGAGCGGCACCCTGGACGGCTGGCACTGCGTAGGCCCCCTGACCCGCTCCGTGCGCGACGCACGCATGATCAGCGAGGTGATCGCAGGCCCCCTCGGCCTGCCACCGCTGCTGGAAGAACTCGAATTCGTGGTGCCGGAGCCGTTTCCCCTCGAGGTGAACGACCCGGCGATCAACTCCGCCTGGCAACGCGCGGCCCGAGCCCTCGAACTGGCCGGCCTGCGACGCGTCTCCGTGGACTTCGGGGATATCGAGGGCCTTGCCCGTGACGTCGGCGCGGTACTCGCCGTCGAGTTGCTGCCGATGCTCGAGCAGATGCTGAGCACGGCGGACGGCAGCCGCTTCTCCAAGTTGCAGGAGACTTGGCGGCGCGTGCGCGGACGCGCCTCCGTGAGCAACGCCGTGTTTCAGATCATGACGGCGCTGCCGCTGCTCAAACCTCGAGGAGGCGCCCGCGCCCAGGCCTTGCTGAAGCGCTACCTGCAGGCCCGCGATCGCTACACCAGCCTGCTCGGCCCGAACCGGCTCGTCCTGCTGCCCACGCTCGGCGTGCTCGCGCCGCCGCACTCGGCCATGAATCGGGCCTCCCTGCGTCCGGGCCTGAACCGCACGCTCACCCCCCTCACCTTGTGCAACTACCTCGATCTGGCCGCGATCTGCCTGCCTGCATGGTCCGACCGGGATCCGCGTTCCGGCTTGCCTCCATCCGTCACCCTGGCCGGCATCGGAGGCTGCGAACCCGCCCTGTTCGCTGCTGCCAGCGCCCTGGAGCGGGTCCTGGCCGTGCCGGGCCAGGCCGAGGTACCCGGCCAAGAGCCCCGCCTCACACGCTCCGTGAGGCGCCCCCGGCGGCGGTAGGCTCCGCGGCGCCGACGACCGTTCGTCGAAAATATATACACCTCACCTCGAATCGTCCTACGGCATCTGCCGCGAAAAACTCATTACCGTCTGAAAAGCTTAAGAAAAAATCTGAGTGGCACAAAGAATGCAAGAATGAGTCACGGATCGGCGTGACACCTCTTGGGAGTCGCGTCGGGACAAGAGAGATAGCCGGCTTAGGTGGTTTCTGCTCATAAGAATCCCCGCCCGTTTGAAGCTCACAGGAAGGAGCGAGGGCCGGCAGCAACTTTAGGAAGAGACAACAACATGAACCTATCAATGATCGGAAAGGGCGCTGCGATCGCTGCCCTGTCGCTCGCGGCCACCGCCGCCAGCGCCACCACCTTCATCTACGAGAGCAACAACGGCACCTTCGGCGGCTCCGGCGGCTCTTTCTCTAACGTCACGGCTGCCTACAATGACGCCAACGAGCGTGTCACCTGGACCGTAGAGAGCGGCGTGCGCAACGGCTCGCAGATGGCTGGCGCCTGGCTGGTGCTGAACGACGGCCCGAACCCCAAGCAGGCCGACGTCAACGAGCTCGCCATCTTCTACATGGATTTCGTGAACGACCGCTTGGCTGTCTACGCCTACAACGGCCAAAACAACGCCAACAGCTGGCTCAACCCCGGCGTGTACCTCGGCGACTACAGCAGCAACCTGATCAACAGCGGTGCGACCCAGGGCTTCAGCCTCGATGCCAGCATGATCAACGATCCGAATCCGGCAGTTCCCAACGACGGTGACGGCTGGCGCGGTGTTGGCTTCGGCGCCTCCATCGGTGTGTGGTTCCACCCGGTGTGGGATCTCAATGCGGCCTACAACGCGGACGGTTCGATCAACCAGTGGAGCTTCAACCGTCAGTCCTGGTTGGACTTCTCCAACCGCCAGACGCGCGTGAGCGAGCCCGGCCAGCTGGCCCTGTTCGGCCTCGGTCTGCTCGGCCTCGGCGCCCTGCGACGCCGTCGCAGCGCCTAAGCCGCGTCGGCAGCAGCGGTAGCGTCCAAGCGACGTTGCCGCGGCCTCGAGCAAAAAGGCCGTCAGCGTTTGCGCTGACGGCCTTTTTCTTTGCCGGGCGTCCGTGGCCGTGGGGTCGCGTCAGCTCACTCGAGACTGGGCGTCGCCCCAGGCATGGCGAGCAGGGCCTCGAACTCCGCTAGCGAAAGCGCCCCGTCCCGATTCTGATCGGCCTGCGCAAAACGTGCCGTGAGCGCCGGGTGGGCGGCGAGTTCCGGTCGTCGTAGGAGTCCGTTGTGATCGGCATCCAAGGTGTTGAACATGCCGATCGCATTGGCGAACGCGGTGGTCGACAGGACGGTCGTGGCGATGGCCACGGAGCGGACGACGCTCATGCGCCGGCCACTGGCAGCCGAGCGTGACGGGTGAAATCCCATAGAAGCACCTCCGAAGCGCGCGGCGCGCGCAGGCGAGAGTGAGGGGGTGCGTGCCCCCGAAGCATCAGGGGCATCGTGCCAGCGCACAGCAGGCAGAACCGTGAGGAGCCTCGCGGTTCCGACGCCGATCGCGACGAGCGGTGCGTCGCTGCGGATCAGCGCTTGAACGCTTGAGGGTTTATGTCGTGGCGAGCGAGGAGCTTGTAGAACTCGGTGCGGTTGCGCTGGGCCAGGCGCGCCGCCTGACTGACGTTGCCTCGGGTGGTCTGCAGGAGCTGCAGGAGGTAGTTGCGCACGAACTCGTCGCGCGCCTGCGCGAGTGGCGGCAGCCCCCGCGACTCGGAGCCGAGTGACTTGTCCACGAGCTTGGCGCTGATGACCGACGACGCGGACAGAGCCACGGTCTGCTCGATCAGATTTGCCAGCTGGCGCACATTACCGGGCCAGTCCGCGGTGACCAGGCGCTCCATCGCTTCCGGCGAGAACATCTTCGGCGCTTCGCCCGTACGCGCGGCGATGCGCTGGAGGAAGTGCATGGCCAGGGCGGGGACATCCTCGCGACGCTCGGCCAGGGACGGCACTTCCAATCGCACCACGTTCAAGCGGTAGTAGAGATCTTCCCGAAAACGGCCGTCACCTATCGCTGGCATAAGGTCTTGGGAGACGGCGCACACCACGCGCACATCCACTTCCACATCGTGCGTGGCGCCGACGGGTCGCACCTTGCCGTCGGTGAGCATCCGCAATAGCTTCGCTTGCAGTGCGGGCGGCAGATCGCCGACGTCGTTGAGGAAGACCGTGCCGCCGTCCGCTTCCACGAGCTGACCGGGCTGCGCAGCCACTTCGCCGTCGGCGTGACCGAACAGCTCCACATCGAGCATGGCCTCGCTCATGGAGGAGCAGCTCACGGCCCGGAAGGGCTTGGCCTCGCGCGCGCTCGCCCGATGCAGAGCTTCGGCCAGGAGGCGCTTGCCGGTGCCGCCCTCGCCGGCCAGCATTACGCCGGAGCTCGTCTGGGCGACGCGGTCGAGCTCAGCGAGCAGCTCTTCCATCCGGCCCGAGCGGGTCACGATGTCGGAGCGCCAGTCCTGCTGCTCCTCCGGTTTCCCGGCCTGTGCGGCACCCGTGCGCAGGGCCTTATCCAAGGCCTCCAGCAGCTCCGTGCGCTCAACCGGCTTGGTCAGGAACGCGAGGGCTCCGCTCTGCGTGGCCCGCACGGCGTCGGGGATCGTGCCGTGGGCGGTGATGAGGATCACGGGCAAGCCCGGATGCTCACGCTGCAACGCTTCGAGCAGGTTGATCCCGTCCATGCCGTCCATGCGTAGATCGGTGATCACCGCATCGGGTCGTCGGGTCTGCACACTCTGCAGGCCCGCTGAGGCGTTGTTGACCGCCTCGACGGAGAAGCCGTACTGCTCCAGGCGGATGCTGAGCAGGCGAAGGAGCCCCGGATCATCGTCGACCAGCAAGACGTGGCCGCGGTGCTCGGGCTTGAGGGTGGCGATGGCAGTTGGATTACTCATGGCGCCCAAGTTCATCGTAGTGGACGGCGCGACGGTATCCGTCGTCGCCTGGCGACGGGACTATGGTGACACGCTACCACGCGCCCGCCGGGCAAAGCGTGATCCTCTCCAAGCTCCTGAATTTGCGAGACGATTTGCGTGTCAGATGTGGTCGCTAGGGGCGGGTTCGGGTGCCGCCGCTCTGGGCGGGTTCAGGTGCCGTCGCTCTGGAGCTGCTCTTCGATGGACATAAGGGCCCTGAGGCGACCTTGTGCTTCCTCCAGGGCGCGCGCGAGGCGGGCTCGCTCCCGGGCCAGGCGGTCGCGCTCGAGTTCCGCCTCCGTCCGCTCCTGAATCTCGACGTTGCGCAGGTTTTCCTGCTCCAGCGCCTCGCGGTAAGCGCTCTGGCGCTGCTCGATCGAAAGATCGAGGCTCGTCAGCACGGCCTTGGCGAAGGGGCTCGGCGCTTGGCTGAGGGCTGACGCGATCTCATCGCGTGCCTGGTAGGCCTCTTCCACGTCGAGCACCGCAGCGGAGTAGATCAGCTGGGCACGTACGGCGGAATCGGCCCGCGGGTCGCGCAGCAGAGCGGCCAGAGCCTGCTGGCGTTCGCGCGCACGACTCGGCGCTTCCGCACTGGCAATCCGCGTGGCGTAGGCGCGCGGCTGCTCCAACCATTCGCCGGTTACGGTGGGACTACCCGAGCCGATGCGCTCCCCACCGAGGTCACCCAGGGTCTCGCAAGCACTGAGCGTGAGCGTGGCGACCAGGGCCGCCATCCCTGCGCCGATGAGTCGCCGATTCGCGCGCCGGCGCTGCGGTGCGACTGCGCTCATGCGGATACCCTCACCGGTCCTGACTGCGCCTTTACCGGCATCCGTATCCGGAAGTGCGCGCCGCGATAAATTCCATCCACCAGGTTTACCTCGCCCCCATGGGCTCTCACGTATTCGCGCACCAGCGATAGGCCGATGCCGCTGCCCTTCAAGTGTGCCTGCTGTGGCGGTGTTCCGGTGTAAAACGGTTCGAACACGTGGGCTCTCTCCGCCTCGGGAATATTGGGCCCCGAGTCCGCGATATCTAACAGCAAGTGACCGCCCGCGCGGTAGGCGCGCAAAAAGATGGTGCCGTTCTCCGGCGTGTATTTGATAGCGTTTGACAACAAGTTGCTCAGGACCGTGCGCAGCTTGTCGCGATCGGCCATCAGATCGACAGGTACGACGCGCTGATCCACGGTCACGCGCCGCGTACGCATCATCAGTCGATACTGGTCGAGCACCTGCGAACACAGTACCTGTAGGTCGAACTCGGTGCAGCGCAAGGTGCTGCCATGGGACTGCCACGCGCTGTAGTCGAGCAAGTTTTCGATGAGATGGCGCAGTTCCTGCGCATTGCTGCGCAAAATACCCGCCACCTCGGACTGGGCCGTGGGCAAGTGGCCGAGGGATCCGTCGACGAACAGCTCCGTGCCCTCCAGGAGGCTCGCGAGCGGTGTCTTGAGCTCGTGCGACATGTGGCGCAGGAAACGTTGCTTCTGAATCTCGGCTTGCTGCAGGCGGTCTCGAAGCACGTCCAACTCACCGCCGAGCGCCCGCAGGTCGGCAGGCCCCTTGACGCTGATGCGGTCCTCGAAGCGGTTGTCGCCCAGCTGCTTGATGGCACCGGTGATGTCGCGCATGGACTGTGAGATCAAGAAGGTGAAGAGCACGATTAGGAGCGCCGCCGTCGGAATGGCTGCCACCAGCAGCTTGGTCAGCACATCGAGGGTGCGCTGGGCGCGCTCACGCACCTGCGCCGTGACCTGCAGGCGCTTGGTCTCGGGGTAGGTGATCACCTCATCGACCAGACGCTGCATCTCGTCGATCATAGCCAAGCGATCGGGATCCTCTGGGCGCTCCACAAACCCAACCAGGAGCGCGGCACTCATCTCCAACAATTCGTGCAGCTGCCGGCGAGGCGACTCGTCGATAGGCTGGTTGAGCAGGTTGTGGATGGTCTTGCTCATCTTGATCTGACGCGATGTCACCGCCGAGTACAGATCCTCGTAGAGCTCCTTGTCGGCAGCGACCACCGGGGCCTGCCGACTGAAACGACGCAGCTCGGTAATATCTCGCGCCACATCACGGGCGAAGGCAGCGATGTTGCTCGTGTCCTCCACCTCCCGCGCCGCAGCATCCGACAGCCCTTCCACACTGAAGTAGGCCACGGAGATCGCGATCACCAGCGGCGTCGCCACGAGCACGAAGCAAGCACCGAGCAGGAACACGATCGGTCCAAGGCGGCCGCGCTCGGGCTGCTCCTCCTCCCGGATGGCAGGAATCTCGGATTGGCTGTCTGTGGAAGCGCTCACCGGCATGGATCTCGGCAGGGTGATCGACGGCGCCGAAGGCTAGCGACAGGTCAGCCCGCGTGCGCCCGACAGTCTACCGCGATTGCCGTCGAGAAGGCGCCGGGCAACGGCGCGGGTCAGCGCAGGCGATGGCGATAGAGCTTGGCGTAGAGCGCCTCGCAGGGAGCTACCAGCGGCGCCACCACCTCGGGCACCTCGACCTCCCGCGCCTGCCACGGGCTGAAACCGGCACTGTTGGTCACGGAGCCGTACCAGTGCTCCGCCCACACGCCATCACTCGCGCGCGGACCGGGCGCCCAGGTCAACATCGCCTCGGTGAACGGGACGCGAAGGTGCGCGCAGAGGGCACTCAGCAAGGCGGGCGGATCGCGCAACACATCTTCGCTGTCTACAACCGGCGGTATCAGCCCGGTGCGCTCGGTCAGCCACTCGAAGAGCGCCACCTGTTGGGGTAGGCCGGTGTCTTCGATCCGTGGTTGATCGAGCACCCGCGCCAGGGACGCGAGCATCGCGCGAGGCGAACGGATCAGAAAGGCGTTACGCAACGGCAAGATCCACTGGCGGTCGATCACCTCGAGCAGATGATGGCTCATGTGCTTTTGGTACCACAGGGCTTTAGCGCCGGGTACAGGCCCCAGGAGTTCGGCCACCACCTCACGCCAGTTGGTCGACTGGGAGGCGATCACCTCCTGCGCGGCGGGATGGGCAAGTCGGGTCTCGTGCAGGTAGTGCGCGTACAGCGGCTCGTCGCACACGGCGCAATCCCCGCGCGCATCGAAGGCCCGCATCATGGCCGTGGAGATGTTGCGCGGCCCGGACCACATGGCGATGCGCACGGCGGCCGGGGACATTGACGGGTCAGCTGGCACGGCGACTCCTCATCCATGCGCTCAAGGCGAGCCCGCTGGCCACGAGCACAATCATAACGGTAGCCAGTGCATTGACCAGCGGGTTGAGCCCCGAACGGGACTCGGCGAACACTACCATGGGCAAGCTCAGGGCGTCGGCGTCCGCCACGAAGCTGGCGATCATCAAGTCGTCCAGGGATAGGGTGAACGCCAGGATCCAGGCCGCGAACATCGCTGGAGCCAAGGCCGGTACCGTCACCAGGGCGAAGGCCGCAGCTGGGTGGGCGCCCAGATCCCTCGCCGCCGCCTCCAGACTGCGGTCCAGGCGAGCAAGTCGGTCGCGCAACAGGACGGCGGTGTAGGCGGTGGCAAGGGTCGCATGCGCGATCGCAATCACATCGCCCCCGCGACGCGCCGGCCAGCCGACGGCTTGCTCCAAGGCGACGAACAACAGGACCAACGACAAGCCCGTGATCACCTCCGGCACCACGAGCGGCAAGCCCACCAGACCGCCAAGGGCTGCGCGACCCCGGAATCCCCCGATCCGCTCGAGAGCCACCGCGGCCAGCGTGCCGAGCACGAGCGCCAACGTCGCATTCACCGCCGCTACGCGCAGGCTGAAAGCTGCAGCGCCGAGCACTCGCTGATCGGCGAACAGAGCGGTGAACCAGCGCAAGGAGAATCCACCCCAGGCGCCGCCCTGAGGCGAGCCGTTGAACGCGCCGATGATCAAGGTGAACAGGGGCACATAAAGCAATGCATAGGTGAATGCCGCTACGCTGTACAGCGGCCAGCGCGCCCGAGCGCTCATGCGCGGGACTCCCCGGCCGGCAGCAGGAGGCGCGCCTGTAACAGCGCCATCGGTGACAGGAGCAGCAGACCCAGCACGACGGCCAAGGCGGCCGCCACCGGCCAATCGCCGGCGGTGAAGAACGCCTCCCAGATCACCACGCCGACCATCGGCGCCTCGGCCCCGGCCAACAGCACCGGAACGATGAACTCCCCAACGGCCGGACCGAACACCAACATGCACCCAGCGAGCATGCCGGGCAGGGCCAGGGGCAGGGTGATGGAGACAACGCTATGTAGCTCGGAGGCGCCGAGATCGCGAGCCGCCTCAAGCAAGCGCACGTCCTGGCGTACCAGATTCACGTACACGGGCACCACCATCATCGGCAGATAGGTGTAGACCATGCCGAGCAGGATCACTGGTGGCGAACCGAGCACGGCGAGGATCCCGGCGTCCACGCCGAAGACCCGCAGGGCGACGTCGAGCGGACCCGCGCTTCCCACAAACCCCATCCAAGCGTAGGCGCGCAGCAGGAAGGATGTGAAGAACGGCAACACCGCAGCGAACAGCAACAGCCCCCGCCAGCGCCGAGGGCTGCGCGCAATCGCGAGCGCCAACGGCACACCGAGCAGCAGACAGGCGATGGTGGTGAGCGAAGCCATCCGAAGCGAGTTGATATATGCCGACGAGTAGCGGGCATCCTCAGCCAGCTGCCGCAGGTGCTCCAGGGAGACCTGCCACGAGAACACGTTCACTACGCCGTCGGCTGCGGGCGCCTGCGCCAGTGCCACCTTCAATAGCACGAGCATCGGCAATACGACCACGCCAATCAGCCAGAGCATCGGCAGGAGGATCACCACACCTCGCCACCTACGGGTGCCAGGACCTGCGGTCGTGGAGATGCGCAGTCCGCTGGCCACCGCTCGATTCACTCGCTGAGCACCCACGCGGCTGGCGGGGTAAACGCCAGGCGCACGCGCTCACCCACCTCGGGGCTGGGGGCACCCTCGTCGAGGAACCCATGGGGGATGCTCACCTGCAGCGTCCGCCCGCCAAAGCTAACCACATAAGAAAAGCGTTCGCCGCGGAAGATGCGCTGGGTGACCTCGGCTTCGAACGCGTTGCTCACAAAACTCTCATCCACCCGATCCTTGAGAGTGAGAAAGCGAAGCCGTTCGGGCCTGACCATCACCGTGACCTTGGTACCGGGCGCCAGGGGTGCGGCACCGCTTACCTGCAGATCATCGCCCATCCCCTCAACGCGCACGGTCAAAAACCCGCTATCGCGCTGCCCCGTAACCTCCCCGTCGAAGGCGTTGGTGATCCCCACCTGGCCAGCCACGAACCGATTCCGAGGAGTGTCGTAGATCTCACGCGGTGACCCCACCTGCTCGAGGCGTCCCGATCGCATGACGCCCACTCGCGTGGCCATCGTGATCGCTTCCTCCCAGTCGCGCGTCGCGATGACGAAGGTGAGATCGAGCGTCGCCCGCATCCTGAGCAAGACCAACTGCATGTCGACTCGCTGCTGCTGATCGAGGCCGCCGAGGGGTTCCTCCAGGAGCAACAAACGCGGTCGCTTCGCCAGGCAGCGCGCGAGGGCGACGCGGCGTTGTTGCTCGCTCGTGAGTGCCTGTGGTTTGAGGGTCGCTTGCGCTTCGAGTTGCAGCAGCGCCAGCATCTCATCCAGCCGTTCGCGCATCTGCGCCTTACCAAGGCCCTCGCGCTGCAGCCCGAAGCGGATGTTCCCGGCCACGCTCAGGTGGGGGAACAAGGCGTTCGACCGAAACACCGTGTTCAGCTGCCGGCGATGGGCCGGCGCAGCCGTGATGTCCTCGCCGTCGAGTTCGATACGCCCTTCATCCACCTGAACCAAGCCCCCCAAGGCGTGGAGCATGGTGCGGGCGCCGCTGCCCGACTGACCGAGCAGGCAAAAGGCCTCGCCGGGCGAGATCTGCAGATCGACACCGTCGATCGCCGCCTGCTCCTCCTGGCGCATCCTGCGCAAGCCCTCCACACGAAGCACTGGTGGTGGCGCTGCGCTCATGGGTCTACCTGCGAGTGGGGAAGATCAAGGCTGATCGCGAGGGTCGCGCAGCGCCGGCTCCGGGGTGAGCACCATGATCTGATCGGTGTACAGGGGATAGCGCTCGAGCAGCGGCGTGTTGGCCTCGCGGAAGCGCTCCCGCGCGACGTCGGCGCCATCGCGCACCTCGAGGCTGATCAGCTTTCGCGTGTCGCGATCGTAGGCGGCTTCGAGATCGCCCAGATAGGTGATGGCGCCCTCGCGGACGCGGAATCCGCTATCGCGGGAAAGGGGAACGCTGTGCAGGCCCAGGCGCACCTCGCGCCATTGATAGTCACCCGCCGGCAGTTCGACCAGCTCCAACTCGCCGCTTCGCCTGACCCTCACCTTGCCCGACGCGCCATCGCCCCTCGGCGCGTAGTAGAGCTGGAGCCGCTCGAAACCGATCTCGTACGCCTCCCAGTTGGTGTGCACGACGATCAGTGCGTAGCCGTTGCCCGGCCGAATGCGATCGACCATGACCACGGAGGTGGTGCTGGAGCAAGCGGTGAGCAGCGCAAGGGCGCAGATGAGCAGGAGGGGTGATCGCCAGGGCATGAGGTGAACGCGCACGAAAACTCCCTTCAGAGTATCACAAGGTGGCTGCGCCGAGCCCCACGCCCCTCAAGCGTCTCGGTGTGCCTCCCAACGGCTGCCGAGGCGCTGCAGCACCGCCAGCAGATCCGGTGCCTCGGTCAATAGATCGGCCCATGGGTCGACGCGCAGGGAGCGCAAGCGGCGTAGCGCATTGGTCACCGTGTAGCGCTGCGATTGGAGACCACCCTTGACCTCGCGCCAGGCCAGGGGCATTGACACGGGGGCGCCCGGCAGGGGGCGCACGCTGTAGGGAGCGACCAGCAGGCGGCCGTGGCCGTTCTGCAGATAATCGATGTACACCTTGTTCTGGCGCCGCTCCACGGCGCGCGTGATGGTGGCGATTTTCGGCAAGGCGGCTACCGTGATACGCGCCAGCAGCTCCGCCAGCGTGCGCGATTGCTCGTAGGCGAGCTGCCCGCCCAGGGGCAACAAAATGTGCAGGCCGGTGGATCCAGTGGTCTTCACGAAGGCCGGCAGCTGCACGTCCGCACACAGCGCCTGCAGGAAGCGAGCGATCCTCAACACGTCCGAAAAGGGGGCGCCCTTGGGATCGAGGTCGATGATGCTCCAGTCCGGATGGGCCAGGTGACTGAGGCGGCTGGACCAGATGTGCAGGGGGATCGTGCCTAAGTTGATGATCCAGCGCAGGGCCTGCTCGTCCTCAGCCACGAAGTAGTTGATCTCGCGCTCGGCGTGTTGGCTCCACAGGGTTTCGCGGCGCAGCCAAGGGGGTGCGTAGGCGGGGGCATCTTTCTGGAAGAAGGACTTCCCTTCGATGCCATCGGGATAGCGGGTCAGCACGAGAGGCCTATCGCGAAGATAAGGTAAAAGGTAAGGGGCGATCTGATCGTAGTAGCTGACGAGCTGGCCCTTGGTGATCCCATCCTCCGGCCAGAAGACCTTATCCTGATTGGTCACCGGCACCTCGGCGGGCTGCTGCGCACCGGTGGGCGCATCCGACGGCGCCGAGTCAGTCGTCGTGGCGGCCGACTGCTCGGGTTCCCCTGCCCCCGCGTAGAGGCACTCGTGGATCTCCTTATCTTCACGCAGGCGCAGGAACACCGGTTGGCGCAAGCGCCCCTCGCCACTGTACTGCTTGTGACGTACCTCACAGATCAGATCGCTCGAGCGCCAATGCCAACTACCCATCGCCCCAGGAGGCAGGGCCTCGGGGAGCTTCGCCAAGGGCGCAGCCGTGCGCAGCCTCGCTGCCAACCGATCTCTCAGGGCACCGTCGAAGCCCGTGCCGACCCGCCCCACGTAGCGCAGTCGATCGCCTTGATACTGACCGAGCAGCAGGGCGCCGAAGCCACTCTGAGCCCCGTCGCTGTCCGTGTAGCCGAGCACCAGACAATCCGCCCGGTGCTCCACGGGAAGCTTGCGCCAGTGCGCCGATCGCCCCTCCACGTAGGGCGAGTCGGCGCGCTTGGCCATCAAGCCCTCGAGGTCCAGGCGCTGCGCTTGCTCGTACAGGGCCTCCCCCGCCTCTTGCACATGCCCCGTGTAGCGCACCAGGCCGCTGCTCGGCAGGAGCTTCGCCAGCCACTGCTTGCGCTCGTGCAGGGGCAGGGAGCGCAGATCGAAGTCGCCCACCACGGGGAGATCGAAGGCGTGGTACTGCGCCGGCATGCGCACGCTCGCCGCCCGCACATCCGTTCGCCGCAGACGTTTGGCGCGCTGTTGCATGAGGGCGAAGGACGGCAGGCCCCGCGCGTCATTCACGACGACCTCGCCATCGATCAACCATCGCGTCACGGGCAGGCGCGAGAGAGCGAAGGCGACCTCCGGGAACGTGTCGGTGAGATCGTTCCCCTTGCGCGACCTCAGCACCACCGGTTGGTCGCCACCCTCCCTCGCCGCCAGCAGCCGATAGCCATCCAGCTTCGGTTCGAACAGCCAGGCGGGGTCACTGAAGGGCTTGGCCGGCTCGGCCAGCATCGGCTTCACCGCCGACAGTTCGACCCGACGCCGCTCAGCGCCCGACGCCTTAGCCAGCTGCGCACCGAGCGCCGCATCGGCGTCGTAGCCAGCCGCCACCTGCTCCACCGTGAGTCCGCTCAGCACCGAATCGTGCGGGTAGGCCTCGTCCGTGTCCTCATCCTGAACGTGGCGATCGCGCTCCTTGATGAGCAGCCAGTCCTTCTCCCCACGTTTGGTCTTGATGAGGGTCCAGCGGCCGTGCAGCTTGGCGCCGTGGAGGTTGAAAAGCAGCTTGCCCTTCTCGAAGCCAGCATCGACATCTTCCAGCGGCTCCCAGCGCCCCTGGTCCCACACGATCATCGTGCCGGCGCCGTAGTTGCCTTCGGGAATCACCCCTTCGAAGTTGGCGTACTCCAGGGGGTGGTCCTCGGTCTGCACCGCAAAGCGCTTGGTGGAGGAGTTCGGCGACGGCCCCTTGGGCACGGCCCAGGAGACCAGCACGCCCGCCATCTCCAGGCGCAGATCGTAGTGGCGCGCCTGGGCGTGATGCTGCTGCACAACAAACAGGTTACCCCCCGCCACGGGCCACCCGCCGGCGAAGGGCTCCGGAGTTGAGTCGGCAGATCGCTTTGCCCTGTAAGTTGCGAGTTTTTCTGTTGTTTTACCGGGCACGTGAGTTGCCTGAGAGCCCCCCTGGGGGCTATGCTGACGAACCGTCATCATCGCTCAACAAACAAGGGAGCGGGTAGCCATGGCAGCACGCGCGTTGGCCTCAGCCAGCATCGCCTTCGGTCTGGTCTCGATTCCGGTGAAGCTCTTCGCCGCCGTCGATTCCACCCACGCGGTGCGTTTCAACCAGATCCACAGCAAGGACGGCTCGCGCATCAAGCACCAGACCGTCTCGGCCAAGACTGGCGAACCGGTGCCGCGCAGCGAGATCGTCAAGGGCTACGAGTTCAGTAAGGACCAGTACGTGCTGTTCTCCCCCGAGGAGCTAAAGGCGCTGGAAGCCACGGCGGACCAGATGATCGACGTGGTGGAGTTCATCGAGGCTTCCCAGGTCGATCACCTGATGGTGGACAAGGCCTACTACCTCGGGCCGGACAAGGGTGGCGCTCGCGCCTACAGCTTGCTGGCCGCAGCCCTGCGCAAGACCGGCCGAGCCGCCATCGCTCGCTACGCTGCGCGCGGGCGCCAGCACCTGGTGATGGTGCGCCCCTTCGAGGACGGCTTGATGCTGGAGCAGCTGCACTACGCGCAGGAACTGCGCCGCTTCTCCGACCTGGAGGTGGAGACGGCGGAGGTGCGTGACGGCGAACTCGACCTCGCGGTGCAGCTCATCGAGCAATCGGCTAGTGAGCGCTTCGAGCCGGAGAAGTACAAGGACGAGGTGCGCGAACGGATGCTGGATCTGATCCAGCGCAAGGTGGACGGTGAGGACATCAGCGTCACCCCGGCCGAGCACGCGGATGACAAGATCATCGATATCATGGAGGCGCTGAAGGCGAGCATCGCCTCGCGCGACGGTGAGGAAGGTCAGTCGCGCAAGCCTGCGCGCAAGAGCCCCGCCGCCAAGAAGGCGACGACCAGGAAAAAGAAGAAGGCCAGCACCAGCAGCTCAAGCCCCACCACCCGCAAGCGCAAGGTGGCGGCCGGCGAGCGCTGATCCGCTTTTCAAGCCTCGATCGGTCACCGTACGATGGCACACGCCAGCAGCGCCCAGCTCGCCCCACCAACGCTCTCGACCAGCAGCAGCACCCCTATGCGCGGATACACCACCCGTGAAGCGGCTCAGCTCGCCGCCCTGCCCCTGGAGCGTGTGCGCAGCTTCGCGCGCGCCGGCCTGCTGGATGCCGAGCGCGAGGCGCAGGGCAGCCAGTACCGTTACAGCTTCCGCGACATCGTGCTTCTGCGCGCGGCCAGCGAGCTGGAGCAGGCGCAAGTGCCCGCGCGACGGATCCGCACCGCCCTGCACGCCCTGCGCCAACGGCTGCCCTCGCGGCAGCCGCTCACGGGCGTGCGTATTACCGCCGTGGGGGACAAGGTGCTCGTGCGCGAGCAAGGCACCCTGTGGCAACCGGAGACGGGACAAGCCACCTTCGACTTCAACGTCCACGACCTCGCCGCGGATGCGGCCCCGCTGGTCATCGCCAGTGCCGATGCGGCGGAAGAGGACATCGCCACCACCGCCGAGGACTGGTTCGTCCTCGGCCTCGACCTCGAGTCCGTAGACGAGGCGGACCGCGCCATCGTGGCCTACGCCCAGGCCGTCGCAGTAGATCCACGCCACGCCGATGCCAACATCAACCTGGGTCGGCTGCTGCACGACACGGGCGACGTGCAGGACGCCGAACAGTGCTACCGCCGCGCCCTCGCGGTGTATCCGGAGCACCCCACGGCGCGCTTCAACCTCGGGGTGGCGCTCGAGGACCAGGGCCGGCACGCCGAGGCGATCACCGCCTACGAGCTGGCGCTGGAGCGCGATCCCGATCATGCGGATACGCACTTCAATCTCTCCCGTCTCCACGGGCTGGCCGGCGACCGGGTCACCGCCTTTCGCCATCTGCGCCGCTACCGCGATCTCACGGGCCAAGGCTGAGTTCGCCGCGCTCCCAGCGGTTCCCCCTCGGCGAGCGCCTGCGCTACGCTACGCCCCCTTACCGCCATCGCAGCCCCGCGGACCTCACGCGGGCCTCACGTTCTAGGAAGTAAAGGCATGTTCAGGAAGCACGACCTCGTCCCCACCAAGCACATGGATCGACCCATGCACCTGTGGCGCTACGGGCATTTCGGGCCGCCAGTGCTGGTGCTTCCTTCCGCTGCCGGTATGGCTCACGAGTGGGAAGCCGGCGGCATGATCGAGACCTTGGGTGACTGGCTCGATGCCGGTCGCCTCAAGCTCTACTGCACCGAGAGCAACGTGGCCGAGGCCTGGACGCGCAAGGAAGGCCCACCGCAATGGCGCATCCGCCGCCACATGGCCTTCGAGCGCTACCTGGTGGAGGAACTGGTGCCCCTGATCCGCCAGGACTGCGAGAGCGAGGACATCCCCATCGCCGTGACAGGCACGAGCATGGGCGCCTTCTACGCCGCCAACCTGGCCCTGAAGTTCCCCAAGATCTTCCGCTACGCCCTGTGCATGAGCGGGCGCTACCACGCCACCCGCCTCACCGATGGCTTCACCAACGAAGACGTCTACTTCAACAACCCCATGGCCTACGTCGCCAACATGACGGGCGGCTACCTCGACGCCGTACGCGAGAACACGCACCTCACGCTCGTGTGCGGGCAGGGCAAGTGGGAGGATGGGAACATCGAGGACACGGCAGCCCTCGGCGAGCTACTCACCTCCAAGGGCATCAGCTGCGAGACGGACCTGTGGGGCCACGACGTGGACCACGACTGGGCCTGGTGGCGACGTCAGGTGCGCCACCACTTCGCCCGGGCACTGATCGACTGAGCAGCGCCCGCCTGGGCGAGCCCTCAGCCGGCCTGCACCTGCTCCGACGCGTCCGTCAGGGCGTAGCGCTCGCCTAAGGGATGTCGTCGGTTCAGCAGCCAGTACTCGAACTGGGTGCAGGTGAGGGGGCGGGCGAAAAGGAAGCCCTGGAACTCATCGCAACCCGAGCGCTGCAGGGCTCGAACCTGCACTTCCGTCTCGATGCCCTCGGCGATCACCCGCAGACCCAAGCTGTGCGCGACGCCGATGATGGCCTCGCAGATCGGTCCGCTCACCGCATCCTCGCCGATGTCCGACACGAACTGACGATCGATCTTCAGCGCGTCCAGGGGCAGGTTGCGCAGGTAGCCGAGCGATGAATACCCCGTGCCGAAGTCATCGACCGACAGGGAGAAACCGAGCTCACGCAGGGTGGCCAGGGAACGCGCCACCTCGCCGAGGTCGTGGAACAACATCGACTCGGTGATCTCCACCTCGATGAGCGTGGGCGAGATCTCCGCCACGTCGGTCGCCAGGCGCAGGGTGTCGACGGGGTCGCCGCGATGGAACTCCGCCGCCGACAGGTTGATGGCGATGGGCACCACCTCGAAGCCGTTGCGCTGCCAGATCCCCTGCTGCTGACTCGCCGCGTAGCTGACGAAATGGCCCAGGTCGCCGATGAGGCCGGATTCCTCGGCGATCGGGATGAACTCCGCCGGTGAGACGAAGCCCCGCGTTGGGTGGCGCCAGCGCAGCAAGGCCTCGGCGCCGACGATCTCGAAGGTGCGGGCGGAGAACTTCGGCTGGAAGTAGATCTCGAGCTCGCCCTGCTTGATCGCCGTGCGCAGATCGTTCTCGAGTTCGAAGCGCTGCACCTGGCGCGAGTTCATGCGCCGCGTGTAGCGCACGTGAGCGTTGCCGCCCTCTTGCTTGACCTTGAAGGTGGCCGTGTCCGCCTGCGCGATGAGCTGCTCGGACGAGTCGCCGTGCTCGGGGTAGGAGGCGATACCGATACTGGCGGTGATCACGAACTCCTGACCGCTGTGCTGCACCGGCGCGCAGATGCGATTTCGCAGTGTGCTCGCCAGGCGCTCCGCCTCGGGCATGGCCGACATGTGGCGCACGAAGATGAAGAACTCATCGCCCCCCGCGTGGGCGAGCTCACGACGGCCCACGCCGTCGCTCGACTGGCTGACTTCCTGAGCGAGGCGCGAGGAGATCTCCTTGATGACGTTATCACCTACCGCCTGACCGAGGGTGTCGTTGATGCGCTTGAACTTGTCGAGGTCGATGTGGATGACGGCCATGCCCTCATCGCGCTCCGACGCCTCGTCGATCCCCTCCTGCAGGCGCTCGGTGAAGAGCTTGCGGTTGGGCAGGCCGGTCAGCTTGTCGAAGTTCTCCAGGCGACGCATCTCTGCCTCGCGCTCATGCCTTTGGCGCTGCCACAAGAGGAGTCCGAGGACCAGCAACAGTGCGGTGGCCACGTAGGCGATGTACGCCCAAATCGTCTCCCAGGGAGCCGGCAGCACACGCACGTCGATGGAGCGGCTGCCGCTCCACACGCCGTCGCTGTTGGCCGCCCGCACTTGGAACACGTAGCTGCCCGCATCCAGGTTCGTGTACGTGGCCTGGTTGAGGGGACCCACCGTGTTCCAGTCGCGGTCGAAGCCCACGAGGCGGTACTCGTAGCGATTCTCGCCGGGTGCATTGAAGTCCAGCGCCGCGAAGGCGAAGGAGATCATGTCCTGCGTGTGGTCGAGGGTGAGGGCGCGCACCAGCGAGGGCGGATCCTCGGTCTGCGCGGGCAGGTTGAAGATGCGAATGTCGGTGATGACCACGGGCGGAGGTCGCGCCGGGTCCTCGACGTCGTCCGGGAAGAACGCGTTCAGGCCGTTGACACCGCCGAAGAAGAGCATGCCGTTGGCGCCGCGATCGTGGGCAGCGAAGTTGAACTCAT
This sequence comes from Pseudomonadota bacterium, assembly GCA_039815145.1. Lineage (NCBI taxonomy): Bacteria > Pseudomonadati > Pseudomonadota > Pseudomonadota bacterium. Next base: position 11,437 of record JBCBZW010000021.1, on the reverse strand, counting down.
CGCCCTGCAAGCCGTGGCTGCGGCGGTACAGCTTGCTCTCGCCGTTCTGCGGGTTGTACCGCATCAGGCCGTTGTTGGTGGAGAGCCACAGGCGGCCCGCCTCGTCCGATTGAATCCCGTAGATGGCGTTCAGCTGCAGCCCGATCTCCTCGACGGAGCGGAACACGACATCGCCCGGCGAGGCGCCGGCGTAGTCCACCTCGATGAGATCCCCCTGCGCCGTGCCCAGCCACAGGGTGCCATCCTCGGCCACGTGCAGCGCGAACACCGCATCGCTCGGCAGCTTGTTCGGATCGCTGCGGTCGCTGCGGAACACGTGGAAGCCCTGGAGCTGCGGATCGAAGCGATTGAGCCCGGCGTTGTCGGTACCCACCCAGATCGTGCCGTCCGGCGTTTGCGCGATCACGCTGGCGCGCGGACCGCTCAAGGCGTGGTCGTTGAGCGGGTCATGGGGCCATTGCTTCCAGCGCCCCGTGGCCTTGTCCAGCACGCTCACGCCACCGCCGTGGGTGCCGACCCACACGCTGCCGTCGCCCGCCTCGAACAGGGACATGATGCCGTTTGCACTGATGCTGTTCGGATCGCCCGGCACGTTGCGATAGACCACCGTCTCACCGGTGGTGGGATCGTAGCGGTGCACGCCGCCGGTCATCGTGCCCACCCACAGGCTCTCGGCCTGGTCGATCATCAACGACATGGTCCGGGTGTCTTCCAGCACCGGACCCAAGGGACGCTCCGCGCTGTCCACCCGCAACTCGCGACTGGTGGGATCTAGCTGGGCGAGGCCGTTGCCGAGCGTGCCGATCCACAGCTTGTTCTCACGATCGGCCACCAGCGCGGTGACGATCGAGTTGTCCAGCCAACCGCCGGCAAAGTGCCCCATCGACCACGAACGCGGGTTCCAGCGGGATACCCCCCCGGAGCGCGTGCCTACCCAGAGCAGGCCTCCAGCGTCCTCGTAGAGCCCCATGATGTAGTTGCCGGCGAGACTGTTCGAATCCAGCTTACTATCCCGATAGGTACTGAAGGTACCCTCGGCCGCATTGAGGAGGTTGAGACCATCGGCGGTCCCCACCCACAAGCGCCCGAAGCTATCGGACTGAATCGCGCGCACGTAGTTGTGCGACAAGCTGCCGGGCGTCTTCGGGTCCGCCCGAAAGTGCTCGAAGGACACCGTGCCGAGGGCCGACTCGACCAGGCGGTTCAGGCCTCCCTCGAAGGTACCCACCCAGAGGCTGCCCGCACTGTCCTCTGCGATGGCTACTACCGTGTTGTCGCTCAAGGATTCGGGTCGACTCGGGTCGTGGGTGTAGCGAATGAAGTTGCCCGAGCTTGCGTCGTAGCGGTGCAGGCCTTCCACCGTGCCCACCCAGAGGCGATTGCGCGAGTCGATGAGGAGCGCGCGCACCTCATCGCTGGCCAGGGCGCCGGTGCCAGGATCTCCGGCGCGAAAGATGTCCACCAGGCCGGTGGCCGGATCGAGGCGATTCAGGCCGCCGCCGCGGGTTCCGATCCACACTTTATCGTCGGCGCCGAGGGCGATCGAGCGCACCGATCCACTGGAGAGGGCGCCGCCCGATTGGCGTCCGTCACGATCGACGGCGAAGGACTGGAACTTGTCCGTCGCGCGCACCCAGCGCACGACACCGCCGCCGTCGGTGGCCAGCCAGAGGTTGCCGTCGGCGTCTTCTTCGATGTCCCAGATGTAATCGCTCGGCAGGCTAGACGGGTCGTCGCGACGGCTCTGGTAGCGCCGCACCTCGTAGCCGTCGTAGCGGTTCAGCCCGCTCTCCGTGCCGATCCAGATAAACCCTTGGGAGTCCTGGTGCACAACGTTGACCGTGCTCTGCGACAGGCCGTCTTGCACGGACAGATGTTCGAAGTACATCGGCGGCGACGCACTCGCCAGGGCGAGTTCGCCGAGCAAGGCCACCAGCACCACTATCAGGGTTCGACTCACAACTGCGCCTCAAAAATGGAACGGTGGGGCGCGCTGGGACCCATCACCCGGATCCTGCTACCCCATCGGCTTACCGCTTGGCCGCAGTGTGCTCGGGTGCTGGAGGCAACGGAATTCGCCCGTTCTCACTTTCGCGGACACACCTCGCGAGATGCTACAGGTGTGATCCAGATCAACCTCGCGGGTGGGTGTCGTGGGCCCGGTTCGGGTCTTGGCGCCCCACGACACACGGCCTGTAAGGCGTGGACCTGGCAGCCTGTGCGCCCGTTCATTGAGACCATCAACGCAACGGCGCACCCTGCTCGGCTATGAGTACGTTGCAGGAAATGCTGGGCACTAGCCTTCCAGACACCCTATTGATCGTCGATCGCCAGGGCGTGGTCGTGGACGCGTGCGCGGGCACGGACGGCTTCCTGTTCGACGCCAGTCCATGCGGCCGTCACCTGTCGGACTTCTGGCCGACGCAAGCGGGCGAAGCCATCCAGCGCGAGGCGCGCAAGGTGCTCAAGTCGCGTCGACCGCAGTCTGCACGGCTGACGCTGCCCAGCGCCGACGGTCAGGACGTGGAGTGCGAAGCGCGCTTCCGTGCCCACGGCCGTAGCACCGTACTAGTGCTGCTGCGTGCAGCCGACAGCCTGCGCGAAGAAGCGACCGTGGTGGGCCTCGCCAGCACGAGCGTGGACCTCGACACGGAGACCGGCCTTCGCACCCGCCACTGGCTCACGGCGCGAGCCGTTGACTGCTTCAACGACGCACGCCTGCGCGAAGACTCGGTCGCCATGGTGGTGATCGAGTTCCCCCAGCTCGACACGATCAACGCGTCCTTCGGTCGCGCCGTCAGCGTGAAGATCCTGCAACTCGCCGCCGATCGCATCGGCGCCCGTATCCGGCGGCGCCGCGACCAGAGCGAACGCGACGAGATCGCCCTGCTCGCCCGCGACGCCATCGGCCTCGTGGTACCCGGCGTCACCGGTGCATCGCAGGTCACTCCCCTCGCCGAGCGCATCAGCGAAACCCTGGCCGCGCCCTTCGCGGTGGAGGGTCGAGAATTCGCCGTGAAGAGCGGTATCGGCATCTCCCTGTTCCCGCGCGATGGGAACGATGCAGAAGTTCTCCTGCAAAACGCCTACGCCGCCCTGAACGATCGCACGGGTCAGTTCCGCGCGCGGCCCGCCTTCTACAGCGACACGATGCCGCAGCGAAGCCTCTCCCGCCTCGACGTGCAGGACGAACTGCGCATGGCGATCGAACAGGGTCAACTCAAGCTGCGCCACTCACCGGTGGTCAATGCTGGCTCGGGGGAGATCCTCGCCGTGCAGGTGCGCCCGGTCCTCGAGTCGCCGATGCGCGGGGAGATCGGATCCTCCCGATTGATCAGTTTCGCCGAATCGACGGGCCTGTCCGCGCTGCTGCTCCATCAGACCCTGGAGCTGGCCTTGTCCAGCGTGCCCGGCGTGCTGGGCGACGAACTCGAGGACAGCGCCGTCATCCGCTTCCAAGCGCAGATCGGCCAGCTCAGCGAAGAGCTGCCGAACCAGCTCAAGACCCAGTGTCGCGAGCGCGGTGTGGCGCCGGAGCAGATCTGTGTCACCGCGCCGGAGCGTGCGGTGATGCGAGGGGATACGGCGGCGACCCTGGTCGCCCTCGCTCGCCTCGGCGTTCAAGTCATGCTGCGCGAGTTCGGTGCCGAACGGATCCGCCTCACGGACCTCGCGGCTCAACCCTTCCGCGGCGTCGAGCTATCGAACGCCCTCGTGCAACAGCTGCGCAGCCAATCGGGGCAGCGCATGTGCAACGCCGTCGCTCGGTTCGTGCACGCCCTCGACATGAAGGTCGGCGCCACGTCCGTGGACAACTCCGATGAGGTGAACCTGTTGACCCGCTACGGCTGCGACGAGGTGGCAGGCCCCCTGTTCGGCGAAGATCTCACCGCCGATGACCTGGCCGAGCTCCTCGCCTTGCAGCGTCGCGGAATCGTGCGCTACTACAACCAGTAGGCGCCTGAGGCGTGTTCCCCGTCGGTCACTTGCGCCCAGCCCTGACTGGCAACCACACTCTCGCCTTCGCAGCAGCAACACCATCGATGCAGGGCGACGATGCGCACCATTCGGGAGCTCATGGAGCAGCACGCCCAGGCGGGCGAGGTTCAGTGGATCGGCTTGCGCACGCAACGGCGCGGGCCAGTCGAGGTGGTCGACACGGCCACGATCACCGCCAGCGGCCTGGCAGGCGACCGACGCCAGCGCCCAGGCAAGCGAGCGATCACCCTATTTCAGTGGGAACACCTGCCGGTGATCGCCGCCCTCGCCGGGCGCGCCGCGGTGGATCCTGCCCTACTGCGACGGAACATCGGCGTCAGCGGATTGCAGTTGCTCGCCCTGCGAGAGCGCCCCTTTCGCTTGGGCTCGGCGATTCTTGTGGGGACGGGTCCCTGTGCACCCTGCTCCCACATGGAGGACGCACTCGGTGCCGGGGGCTACAACGCCGTGAGGGGACACGGCGGAATTTGCGCGCGCGTGGTGCAGGAAGGGACGCTGACGCGCGGCGATGCGCTGGTGCCTCTCTCAGCGAGCGAGGCCGAGGCCCTGAGCCGCGATGCATGATCGCGCGCGGGGCCGATGACCTCACCGCGCTGGGCACGACGCCCAGCGCGGTGAGAGACGTCTCATCAGGCCTTGGCGACCCAGGAGTTGCACCAACCGTTGGCGCTCACCAGCTTGCCGGCGAAGATCGGGCACGCGCCCCAAGCTTCCTCGCCGCCCATGTACAGCTGGCAGCTCTTGCACACCTTCTTGGCGCCGTCCTCGCCGGCACGGGCCGGGTAGGCGGCGGTATCGACGGTAGAGGCATCGTGCTTGTAGCCGAGGGCGACGGCGGTGGGATCATCCTCGGAGACCTTATTGTCTTCGGCCTGGGCGACACGGCCCGCGAGAGGAATCGCCAACACGGCGCCGCTGGCCAGCTTCAAAAAGTGGCGGCGGCCCGAATCATTACGGGTAGAGTCGGTCATCTCTTGCTCCTTATCACGACTTCGCAAGAACCGGTTTACGACGGGATCGTGAACCGTGTGAGTCAGTGCCTGGCGCGGCACGCTGTGCGTACAACTTTCGTGCGCCGAGGCGAGGCGGATGAAGTCTATACTGCTCCCGCGGGAGAATTGCCCGTTGAGAGTCGGGCGCAGGTAAGACTGATTTTCATTTGCGCTCTCCTAGCAGCGCTCTCAGGTGCCTGCGACCGCAACCGAGTGGGTCAGTTCCCCTCCCAGCGTCCAGGACACACGAGTTTGCGAACGGGTAACTAGGGCTATGGATTACCGCAATACTCATTCGCATCTTGCACTGGCGTGGCTGACTACGATGGTCAGCACCGTATTAGCCGCCGCCCCGCCGGTGTCCGACGCCGATAAGGTCGTTGACATCGGCAACGATTACATGAGCGCACGACTCGACGCCCTTCCGGAGTTGGTCTACCTGGGGGTGGGCGGGGAAGACGCGGCCTCGCGGGTCGATCACGGCGCGCTCGCCGACAATTCGCCCGAGGGTCTGGCCCGCGGCCAGCGCCTGGAAGACGCGCTACTCGCTCGCCTGGATGCCATCGACGGCGAAAGCCTGCGCACACGCGAGGCGAGCGCTTGGGTGCTCTGGGTGAGCCTTCGCGAGCAGCTGGGCGCATCGCAGGGCCTGCGCGTCTGCCGCAACGAACTGTGGGGCCTCAACCACATGAGCGGCTGGCAAACGCTCTACCCGCGCGTGGCCGGCAAACAACCCCTCGACAGCGAGGCCGATCGCGCGGCCGCCCTGCGCCGATGGTCGGCCTTCCCCGCCTACATCGCCCAACAGGAGGATTGGCTGAGGCGCGGCCTCGAGGCTGGCTACAGCGTGCCCGTGAGTGTCGTAGACCGGGTGATCGGTCAACTCGAGGGTTTGCTGACAGAATCCCCAGAAGACTCGGCGCTCGCCGCCTTCGCCACGCGCAGCGAGGACGCCCCCTATCGGGAGAGGGCCCTCACCCTGCTCGCGCAGCGCATCCTGCCGGCGGTCGAACGCCACCGCGATTTCCTCTCCTCCTTCTACCGACCGCGGGCACGCACATCCCTGGGAATAAGCGAACTGCCAAAAGGAAAGCAGTGCTACGACGCCTGGCTACGCCACTACACCACGTTGACCATCGACGCGCAGGAGATGTTTGCGCGGGGCTCAGCAGCGGTCACCGCGAATCGGCAAGCGGTGATCGACGCTGGCGCGACCACCTATGCGACGAATGAGGTCCGCGAGATCATTCGTCGCAACAATACCGCACCCAACAACAGCTTCAGCTCCCGCGAGGAGTTCATCGCCTATGCCACGGACACGGCGATCGACGCGCGCGAGAAGATCGGCCCCTACTTCGCCTACCAACCGCGCCAGCGGGCACAGGTCGAACCCTACCCCGCCTACCTCGATGGCTCTGGCCAGAGCTCGCGCTACGAGCGCAACCCGACCATCTCGAGCGCGGCGATCTTTCGCATCGCGACCGACGGTTGGGAGCAAGCGACCCGAGGATCGACGCAAGTCCTCACGGTCCACGAGGTGTGGCCCGGCCATCACCTGCAGATCGCCACGGCTAACGAACGTCTGCGCTTGCATCCCGCCGTCTCGATGACATCCAACGCCGCCTACGTCGAGGGCTGGGCACGCTACGCCGAGGCGCTTGCCGAGGAGGCCGGGGTCTACGATGTGTTCGCGAAGATCACCCGGCGCGCCTGGCCCTCGCGGGGCATGGTGGTCGATCCGGGGATCCACGCCTTTGGCTGGAGCCGCGAGCGCGCGGTGGCCTTCCTCCGCGAGTCCGGGCGCTTCGCCGGTGAGCAGGCACACGTGATGGTGGATCGCATCGCGGTGCTACCCGGCCAGCTCACCGCCTACGACACAGGGGCGCTGGAGATCATCGCCCTGCGCCAGGAAGCCGAGCAGGCGCTCGGCGAACGCTTCGACCTCCCCGACTTCCACGACGCCCTGCTCGGCAACGGCGTGCTCCCGCTGGCGGCCCTGCGCAGCGAAGTGCAGCGCTGGGTCGAGGCCCAGGTGCAGGAAAGTCACAGCGCCCTGCCGCACTGACCCTAACTCACTAGTGCGGGCGCACGGGCCGTTGACGCCACCCTTCCCTTGGATCAGGCTCACCCGCTGACGTGACCGAGGCGGTTGGCGCACCGGTACGTAGCACTGCCCCCTTTTGCACACGAGGAGATCGCACCGGTGAGCAAGCTCTACGCCGATGAACACCGCGCCCTGCAAGACCGTTTCGACAGCCGCCGCATGGCCGATCTGATGGAAGGCGGGCTGGTGCACGACGCCCTGACCGACCAGGAGCAGGCCTACCTCGCCAGCCGCGACATGTTCTTCCTGTCCACGATCGATCCCCATGGCCGCCCCACCGTGTCCTACAAGGGCGGCAACCCCGGCTTCGTGCGCGTCGTCGACCCAGGCACCCTCGCCTTCCCCTGCTACGACGGCAACGGCATGTTCTACTCCATGGGTAATCTCGCCCGCACGGCCAAGGTCGGCATGCTCTTCATCGACTTCGAGACTCCCCATCGCCTGCGAGTACAGGGCGATGCCAAGATCGTGGACGACTCACCGCTGCTCGGCGACTTCCCGGAAGCCCAGTTCATGGTGCACGTGAAGATCGAGGAGATCTGGGTCAACTGCCCGCGCTACATCCATCCCCACAAGCGGGTGGAGACCTCGCGCTACGTCCCTCAGGAGGGGCAAGAGACGCCCATGCCGGCCTGGAAGCGGATCAACTTCGTGCAGGACGCGCTGCCGGCAAAGGACCAGGGCAAGGCCGACACGGCGGGGGGACTCATCGAACAGGAGGAGTACGAAGCGCTGGTGGGCAAGGGCGAGGCCTGAGCCGACACCGGGGCGCCTCGCGCCTTTACGTTTCTTTCCGTTCAATGGCGGTGGTTTACGCCCCCGCGCCTATCGTGGCTCCCCTATCCACATGGAAACGGGAGCCCCCGCATGACACGCCTATTTCTCACCCTGGCCCTGACCTTCGCCACCGCTATCGCCGTGGCCCAGCCGAACCAAGCCCAGCAGGAAGAACTGCAACAGCGTCTGGCCGATGTGGCTGAGCGCCTGGAGCTCACCGAGGAGCAGAAGGTGCAGATCGAACCGATCATCACCGAAAGCTTCGCTCAACAGCAGCAGCTCCTTCGCAAGTACGGCATCGACCCCAGCGGCCAGGGCGGCCGTCCGAGCCCCCGCACGGCGCGCCAGCTGCGCGGCGACATGCAGGACCTTCGCGAGAACACGCGCCAGCAGCTCGACGGCATCTTGAGCGAGACGCAGATGGAGGAGTTCGCACGCTTGCAGGATGAGATGCGCACCCAGATGCGCAACAAGATCCGCGGCGGTCGCTAGGGCATGGAGAGCACCGCCAGGCTCGCCCTCGGCGGCGTGATGCTGGCACTGTTCCTGGCGGAGTGCCTGTGGGCGTGGCGCGCGAGGCGCCACGCCTACGAGGTTCGCGAGGTGCTGTGCAACGTCGCGATCGCCTTCGTCAACGGCTTGATCAAACCCCTCACGCTCGCGTGGAGCTTGTTCCTGCTGAACCTGGTACAGCCCTGGCGCGTCGTCGATCTACCGACCTCCGGCGCCGTGTTTCTCCTCACCTTCCTGGTGACAGATTTCGCCTACTACTGGTTTCATCGCCTCAGTCATCGGTGGCGGCCCCTGTGGGCGATTCATCAGGTACACCACTCGAGCCCGTGGATGAATCTGAGCACCGCGATCCGTCTCCCCTGGTTGGGCAAGGCCGTCACGCCGCTCTACTTCGTGCCACTGGCGCTGCTCGGGCTGCCCGCTCCGTTCATCGCCCTCTCCCTCGGCATCGGACTGCTGTATCAGTTCCCCCTGCACACACAGGCGATTCCCAAGCTGGGCGCCTTCGAGGGTAAGCTGCTCAACACGCCGTCCGCCCATCGCGTGCACCATGGCGCCAACGCGCAGTACGTCGATCGCAACTACGCCGGATTCTTCATCCTGTGGGATGTACTCTTCGGGACCTATCAGGCGGAACGCGAGCCCGTGCACTACGGGGTGACCACAGGGTTTGTCAGTCACAACCCCCTGAGGGTGCAGTGGCAACCCCTGGTGAACTACTGGCGCGAGCGCAGGGCACCGATCGCCAGCGTTGACGATGGCGTGCGCAAGGTGGACGGTGTAGCGCATGTCTGACCCAAGCGAGAGGACCCTGGCCGTGTTGCCCGATCTGCCCGTGACCCAAGAGATCAAGGTGCTGCTGGTGGACGACGACGCCGAGTTCGCTCAGCTCGTCGACGAGTACCTGGGCGCCGAAGGCGGCTTTGCCGTCACCGCCCGCGGCGACGGCGAGGCCGGCGCGCGCAGCGCCCTCACGGGCGAGTACGACGTGATCCTCCTCGATGTGGGGCTCCCCAAGCAGAACGGCTTCTCCGTCCTGAAGCTGATCCGTGAGCAAATCGACACGCCCGTCATCATGCTCACGGCGCGAGGCGACGACCTCGATCGCATCCTGGGGCTGGAGATCGGCGCCGACGACTACCTGGCCAAGCCCTGCAACCTGCGCGAACTCGCCGCCCGTATCCGGGCCATCATGCGGCGAACGCGCGGCGGCGGTAGCAGCGACGTGCAGGCGGAGTCCGGCCGCGCCGTCATCGGTGATCTCACGGTGGAGGCTGGCTCCCGCTCCGTCTACCGCGACGGCGAGCTCATCGCCCTCACCGGCGCGGAGTACCTCGTGCTGGACGCCCTGCTGGCGCAGGCGGGGGAAGTGGTGGACAAGGGCGCCATCGCCAAACACGCCCTCGGTCGCCGCCTCCAGCCCTACGACCGCAGCGTCGACGTGCACGTAGGCCACCTACGCAAAAAGCTAGGCCCCCTGAGCGATGGGCGACAACGGATCAAGACCGTGCGCGGGCGTGGCTACCTCTACGTCGTCCTCAGCTGATGGCCTTCTACCAACGCATCCTCGTTGCCAGCTGGGGCATCTTCCTGCTGACCATGGCCATCTCCCTGAGCGCCGTGCACTTCGCGCCCGGCAGCGACGAGAGCGCGGACAAGCGCATCGTCGCGCGCTTGGTGCAGCAGGTGGCCCGCGACTTGAGCGCCGGCCTCGCAGAGGATCCGGACAACGCCGTGGAGGCCCTGCTCACGCGCCAGAACCTGAGCCTGGCGCCGCTGCTGGAGATCTACGTCATCGACCCGGCAGGCGACGACGTGCTCGCCCGTGCGCTCCCCCGACGCATCGCTGAGGTGTACACGGGGAAACGCCAGCACAGCAGCCCGATGCTGCACGTAGACTCGCCCGACCTGCGCGGGTACACGATCATCGGCGACGATCAGTTCTTCCCCCTGGCGCAGGTGCTCGTGCGCCCGGGCGGCCGTACCTTCATGCTCGCCGTAGGCCTGGCCGTGAGTGCCTTGATCTCCATTCTCCTCGCCCGCTTCATCGTGCTGCCCGTGCGCCGCATCCGCGAGGCGGGGCGCCGCGTCGCCGACGGTGACCTCTCGGTGCGCGTGGCGCACACGGTGGGTAATCGATCGGACGACATCGCCAGCCTGGCCCGCGACTTCGATCGCATGACCGAGCAGGTCGAGGGCTTGCTGCAGGATCAGCAGCGCCTGATGCGCGACGTATCCCACGAGCTTCGCTCGCCCCTGGCTCGGCTGCTGGCGTTGATCTCCATCGCGCGCCAGCGCGCGGCGGCCGACGACGCCCCCGCGAGCACCGAGCAACTCGACCGCATGGAGCGCGAGCTCGATCGGGTGGACGAGCTGATCTCCAGCATCCTCGCCTTCGCCCAGCTCGACCACGCCGATGCGCTGCACAGACAACCGATAGACCTGGTGGACCTCCTGGAAAACGTGGTGGACGACGCCAGCCTCGAAGCCCACGCAGAGGGCAAGGAGGTGCAGCTGCTGGCGGGGTCGGAGCCCCTCGTGATGCCCCTCGATGGCGCCATCGCGAGTGCGTTCGAAAACGTCGTGCGCAACGCCGTGCGCCACACGGCGCCGGATTCGCGGGTCGAGGTCTCGATCGCACGCACCGACGCGGGAGTCACGGTGACCGTGGATGATCAGGGCCCGGGTGTTCCACCGGAAGCGATCACCCAGCTCTTCGCGCCCTTCTTTCGCGTGGAGGAAGGACGTGGCACGCGGTCGGGGAGTGGCGGGCTGGGCCTTGCCATCGCCGAGCGCTGCATGCGCCTACACGGCGGGGCTATCGCGGCTGTCAACCGGCCTGAGGGGGGCCTGCGGGTGACCATGTCGCTGCCTCGAGCGGCGGAGGCTGCCTCAGCAGGCTAGGGAAGCTCTGCACAAGTCCGGTCGCCAGCCCCGTGCGTCCAGCGGCGCGAGATCAAGGCGCGCGAAGTTCCCTGTAGCCGCAGCTACAGGTGACTTTGCGCAACGCCGAGCTCGCGTCGCTGGTGCGCGGGTATGGTGGGCGGACTTG
>JBCBZW010000020.1 GCA_039815145.1 Pseudomonadota bacterium | reverse complement strand
GGCGTCGGGGCTCGCTTCCTCCAGAAAGCGCCCCGCATCGGTCACGATGGCCGCGTCGCCGGTCAGGCTCACCCGGTCCGCGTCCACCTGGATGTCGCCGCCGTCGGCATCGCCGAGGGCCGTGGCGCTGATGAGGCCGCCCTCGCCGATCTCCAGCGACCCCACCTCGATCACGACATCGCCGCCGCGCCCTGCCAGCGCATCGGACGCCACCACGGCCTCCACACCACCGAGTTGTGCCTGCAAGAGGCGCACCTCACTCTCGCTTTCACCGAAGGTATCGGCCGTGCCTTCCCCGAGACCCGCCAGCCACTCGTTGAACAGGGCCTCGTCGGTCGGCTCCCCCGCGCCCTCGATGCGCAGGCGATATGCCTGCAGCGTGAGGGTGCCGGCGTCACCGCTGCCGAGGGAGTCGGCGCGGATGCTGCCGCCGTCCAGGATGTCGATCCTCGGTGCGATCACCTGGGTGTCGCCGACGGAGCCGAGATCGGAAGCCAGTACACCGATCAACGAATTCAATAGGCCCGAGCTGCCTCGTACGGTGATGCTGTCTGTGGCCTCCACCCGCACGTCACCGCTGCGGCCCGGGCCCACGGCGCCGGACTCGATTCGGCCTCCGTCAGCCACCATCAGGCTCAGCGCTCGCACGGCGATGTCCCCTGCTCGGGCACTGCTCTGAGTCTTGCTGATGATGCCCATGTTGAAGCCGCTGAGCGGCGCCTCGTCCGGGATCGCCCCCGCCATGATCAGCGGACCCTGCACATCGATGTCGATGCGCCCGCCATCGCCGATGCCGCGCTCAGGACCCACGGTAGGGCGGGCAAAGCTGGCGATCAGCGTCTGCGGCCCCAGATGCATGCCGCCCGCGCCGATCCGATATTGCTGACTGCCGCCGGCACCGCTCGCGGCACCCGCCAGCACGATGGCGGCGCGGTCGGTCATCGTGAAGCGATCCGTCACCACGGTGAGATTGCCGCCGCTGCCGCCGCCACGCGCGCCGCTGCCGATCGCCGCGAAGCGCTCGACGGGCCCTTCCGGCGTGGGCAGATCGATCAGTCCGCCGAGGCTGATCTGCTCGCTAGCCTCCAGGTGCATGTCCGCGCCGTTGCCGGGGCCGAGGGTCAGGGATTGGATGCCGCCAGCGTCGAAGCGGATCTGGGGCGCGGACAAGCGGATCGCCGCCGCATCGCCAGGGCTCCAATTGAAGGAGTTGATGTTGCCGAGCGTGGTGCTGGGCAGGCCGTTGAGGTCGATGGTGCGGTTGGCCAGCAGCCACAGGGGGCCCGGGGTGCGGGCGCGGCGTGCCGGTGGCGGCAGCATGCCCGTGAAGGGGCTCACGCCCGCCACCAGTCCGCCTCCCTCGAAGGCGATTCGATCGGCCAGCAGAAAGGCGCCACCGTCCACTTCGAGGAGGCCTTCGACGCGAATCTCACCGGCGAGCGGAGCGCCGTAGTCGTGCCATTCGATCGGCGGGGCGGCACTCAAGTTGGTGAGGGAGCCGCTGGCCGGGAAGGCGGTGCCATCCGCGAAGAGGATGGCCTCACCGGTGCTGACCACCAGGCTACCGGGTACGTTGATGGTGGCGCGCTCGCCGAAGATCACCCCGGCCGGATTGAGCAGGAAGAGGTTGGCATCGTTGATCAGCAGCGCTAGCTGACCATCGATATTGCTCACCTCACCGCCCGTGACGCGCAGCAGCACGTTGGCGATCGTCGGCGCCCCGGTCAGGGCCAGGGACTCGCCCGGATCGATCTCGAGGCTGAGCAGGGAATGGAACAGATTGGCGCCGCGGCGCGTACCGAGCGCCTCATCGAGCAGGAACTGGGGGCCTTGCAGGGCGCGCGGCAGGGCATCTGGTGTAGTGCTGCCGTCGAGAATGACGTCGGCCGAGCAGAGCGCGGATCCAGTGCCCGCTACGCCTACCAGCAGTGCTCTAGCCAGCCAGTGGCGCGGGTCTGAGGGGTGCTTCATCGTGCCGTCCTGATGCTCAGATGAATACCGTTGTCCTGCAGGGTACCTCCTTCCGAGGAGGGGCGCGACGAGAGGGCCTGGCCTGCGTAAAGGGAAACGTTGACCCGTCGGTGCTCCCAGCGCAAGCCCGCGCCGACGCTCCACAGGGCGTCCTCCTGCTCATCGCCCACGTCCCACACGCGCCCTGCGTCGGTGAACAAGGCGAGGGCGAGGCGATGTTGACCGCGCTTGAACACGGGGATGCGGGCTTCGACGCCAGCGCTGATTCCGCTGTCGCGGATCAGTTGATTCTCCCGATAGCCGCGCACGCTGTTGATGCCGCCGAGGGTGAACGCTTCGAGGCCGAACAGCGGATCCGCCGCGAGCTGCACTTCCCCTCGCACCGAGAGCAGCGTGTCGCGCCAACGCAGGGTCCGCGCCCACTGCGTCTGCCCGCGCCAGGCCAGGAAGTTGCCGTCAGGCGCGCCGTCCTGGAGGCGGTCGGTGGCCTCGAGCAGGCCCGTGCCGACGCTGAAGGTGGAGCGCACGGCGATGGCCTGGCGCGCCGAGCGTCTCAGCCACGACTGCGAAGCGCGCACGATGCTGAGTCGGTAGGCGCCGTCGTCGCCACCGTCGGTGAAGGCGAAGGGATCTCCGAACACGAAAGCGCTGCTCGAGCGCTGCACGAGCGCGAAGCCTAGCAACAAGGATCGGTTGGGCGATGCGCGGCGGACCGGGACATCGAGGCGCATCTCGAAGGTGCTGGTACGCCCCGTGAGGTCCAGCGCATCGAAGGGCTCTTCGACGACTTCGCTCCAGCCCCCGCGAGCCGCGAGCACGAGGCGTGAGTGCCCGCCGAGGACTGACCTGGCGTAGACGCCCTCCGCGGTGAACAAGCCTTCGGAGGCGCTCAGGGTGGCGGAGAGGGAGTCTCCCCGCCCCGTGAGATTGAGGTGTTCCACGCTGGCGCTGGCGAGCACCCCGCCGAGGGACGGCGAGACGGCGTTGCCGAGTTCCCCGGTGAGGCGCCACGGGGAGCTCTCCCAGACCAACAGATCGAGTCGGGCATCGCCGCTGGCGGCGGGCGTGAGTGCCGCGTCCAGGCGTTTTATGCGCTCGTCGCTCTGCAGGCTCGACAGCGCGACTCGCAGGGTGTTGACGTTCAATGCGCCGTCCTCGGGGGTCGGCAGGCGGGCGCGCACGTACTCGGGCCGTAGCCGCCCGCTTGGATCGAGTGGAGCGCAAGCGCCATCGCGTGGCGGTGGCGCAGAGGAGGGCGTGAGCACGCGGATGCAGGCGTCGCTCTCGAGTACACCCTCGCGGACGCGTACCCGCAGCTCGCCCTGCGCTGCATAGGTGGTGATCAGCGTGACCCGTGTCGCGAGGTAGCCCGCGGTTTGGTAACGGGCGGCTACCTGATCGCGCAGGGTGATCAGATCAAAGGTGCCCAGCGTTCGGGATAGGTAGGGGCGTACCACGTCCTGCAGGTCGGCCTCGGTGAGGGCCTGGTTGCCCTCGAAGGCGATGCGATCGATCGTGACGAGCGGTTGATCGGAGTCTGCGATGCCGAGCGTGGGAAGTGGGGGGAGCACGCTGGTGCCGAGCGTAGGTGGCGGTTCGCTCAGGGGGCTGGGTGCTGGGAGCGGTGCGATGGCGCCGGGGTTGGCAATGGGGGACTCATCGGATGCGGCGTGGCTCGCAAGGGCGAGCATCAAGGCAAGAGAAGCTATCACCAAGTGTAGGTGGAAAGAGCGGCTGTGGACGGGGCGCGTCACCGATCCTTGGTGGTGCATGGGGGCTGCTAGTACCCGTAGCTCGTGAGGTGGAGGCTACGCTTGGCGCCCTCGCGCTCAGCGGCCTCGAGGAGGGCGTCGAGGCCCAGCCGTCCAGGCGAGTCGAAGGGAACCTCTTGCAGGGCCGCGATGCGCTCGAGTGCCTGGGGGACGTCGTCGAAGGCGATCGCCACCAGGAACTCCAGTCCAAACGGCGCAGCGATGGTGATCGCCTCTTCGTTGAGGCTCCGCGGCAGGCTGAGGGGCCGTTGTTGTTCGTAGCGTTCTGCCACATCTTCCTGGGAGGTGGGGTAGAGGAGGTTGATGTCGCCGAGCGGATCGATGTTGAACACCGCCAGGTGCGCCGGCCGGGTGGGAAAGACATCGAGCTGCAGATGATCGCGAAGCATTGCGTAGCTGCGGTCTGGACGGAGCTCCAGGCGCACGCCCGGCGCGCCGGCACTCACGCTCGCACGCGTGATGCGATTCGCCCAGGCGTAGCGCGTCAGGCGATCGACCAGCGCCTCGGGTCGGGCGACCGAGACCTCGGCCAGGAGCAGGTTGTCCCCCGTGCGCAGTTGCGCCTGCTCGCCGCGCACCAACACGAGGACGTCGGCAGACTGGTTGGTGCGCAGGACGATGTGATCTTCCGCACGCAGCGCGGGCAGCAACCTGGCCACATCCTTTTCGGGCCCGGCCACCCACACGCTCAGGGTGTCGACGGGCACTTCCCCGGCCCGATCGGCGATCAATCGGGTGGACTCGAACACCACGCGATCCTCGATGCTGCCGATCGACTGGCTGGGCAGGGGACGTCGCTGGGGCATGTGACGGTAGCGACGTGCGCTCATGAAACTGCGCACGGCGCTGTAGAGCTCGCTGTAGGAGATCGCGCCGTTGCGGTCTTCGTCGGCGATCTGTTCGAGCGTCAGGTAGCGCAGGAGCGCGTCGGTGAAGGCGCCGTGGGGGCGTGCGTCGAAGGTGGGAAAGCGAGACAGCATCGCCCGGCCGATATCCGTCGCCTCTTCGAAGGCGCTCGCGGCACCGATGAAAATTGCTCGCTCGTAGGTGAAGGGCCGCGCCGGGGCGCTGGCCGCGGCGATCGCTCGGGCTCGGCGTTCGGCCCGTAGCACGGGCGTCGCGCCGGCGAGGCGGAGATAGCGGCTGGGCAGGCCCGGGTCCAGCCCCTGGTCGTCGCTCCGGAGCACGCTTTCGGCGAAGCAACTGTCGATCATGACGGCGAGGAAGCGATCGCCGCGATCCAGGGCCTGGAAGCGCGGCCGTAGGTCGCGCTCACCTAGCACCAGTTGGGAGAGTTGCTCGTCGATGCTTCCCTGCGGCACGAAGTCCACGGGCACGAGTGCGCCCGAATCATCCGGCAGGGGGATGCCCGAGGTGAGATCGTAGTCGCTGGTGCCGTGTCCGCTGTAGTAGACCAACACGTGATCGCCCGGTGCCGAGCGGGTGAGGAGGGCATCCAACTCGCCGATGATCCGCGTCCGTGTCGCCTGACCGTCGGCAAGGGTGACGACGTCCGCTGGGTGGAAGTCCCACACGTTTATCAGCACTTCGCGCATCGCCCGGATGTCTTCCCGCGGCCCCTCCAGGTCACGGGTCGCCGGGTAGTCCGAGATGCCGATGAGCAGGGCGATACGGCGCACGGAGGCGTCGTCGATGGCGGGTGTCGCGGCGTCGGGAGTGAACGCGCGAGCACCCGTCAGCGCTGGGCAGAAGCCTAGCGCGATCGTCAGCCATAGGAGAGCGAAGCCGCGCACGGGGAACACGGCTCAGAGCGTCAGGGTGCTTAGCAAGGGGGGTACGCCGCGACACAGGGTGGCGGGTTCGTTCGCATCGGCACGCGTGCTCCAGTTGGCGAACAAGCGAGCGTAGGCATCGTCGGGCGTCAGGCGCGCGCTTTGCTTGGCGATGGCCGATAGCGTGTCGGTCGCGTCCTGCCAGAACGGCCGATCGACCCACGTGTCGGCACCTGCAGCGTCGAGCCCATCACCGCGCAGGGGCTCGCAGGCGAAGTGCATGAGCACGGCCCAGCGACCGACGTCCTGATGAAACTCCGTGATGCTCGCGCACTCACGCTCTGGAAGATCCTCGCACGAGAGGGCGGCGGCGGCGGAGAGCTCGCCGCGGACGGGCATCCACGGCTCCAGCGACGAGGTCACCGCGTCGAGGCCCTGCGCGACACCACTCGTCAGGGCCGCTCGCGCCACGCGCGTGCGCGCCGTGTCGGGCAGGCCGAGGCCACGGGCGCTGTACCCGGGGCGCCAGATCCACCCAGTCGCGGAGGGGCGGTGGCGCCCTTCCACCACGGCCCCGCGCAGGGTGGCGTAGGGGGCCTCCATGGTGCGGGTCCAGTCGGCCGGGCGGAGCAGCGGCTGCAGCAGGGTGGCGGTGGTCAGCAGCAGGGCGGCCGCGATGCCGAGGCCGCCCAGGCGTGTGAACAGGCGATGGCGTCTTGCCAAGGGCGCCGGGGCGGCGTCATCGATCAGATCTGCGACCTCGCTCAAGTGCAGCAGACTGCGGTAGCAGTGTGGGCAGGTTGCGAGATGCGCGCGTACCTCAGCGGCTTGGTCTGCATCGAGCTTGCCGTCGAACAAGGCGGCGATGTGCGTCTGCGGTGGGCACGGCGCGAGTGGCCTGGTCTCGGCGTTGGACCATAGGACGCCGAACAAGGCGAGTAGGCGTTGGCGAGGGCTGGGTGATGTGGGGCGCATGAGTTCCTACCCCTCGGTGTCGAAGGCTTGGACGACGTCGCCCAAGCGTTCGTGGAGCTTGGTGAGGGCGCGGCGATAGGTCCGTCGCACCTTGTGTTCGGGCAGATCGATCGCGCGGCCGATGGCGGCGAACTTCAGCCGCTCCAAGAAGTGCAAGCGCAGGACCAGCAGCTCGACATCGTCCAGCCCGAAGCGGTCACGACCCTGTTCCCGCAGGGTGCTGTCGAGGCGGGAGGTGCCGTCGCCGGTCAGCCCCTGGCCGGCCGGGTCTGACTCAGCACCTAGCAATGCTGCGAGTGCGCGCAGGACCGAGTCGTCCTCCTCACCGGTCACGCCGAGCAGCACGTCGTCCTCTCGTGCCAGGCTGTGCAGCGTCTCGGGGTCCACGGAGTCCGTCGCCAGATCTCCGCGCACTTCGCCGCAGGTGGGGATGCGCGCCTTTATCTCGCGCATGATCGCCTGCAGCTCCTGCACGTCGGATGGCTGGCCGCGGCTGAAGCGCTGGATGATCGCGGCGGGGTCCGCGCGCTCGAAGCAAAGCATGCGGTGCACGCCCAGCCACAGCTCGCCTGCGCGTGCCAGCCATGCTGGCGGCCGGGCTCGGCCTTCCGTCGTGCGCGAGTAGTCCTCGAGCAGGCGCTTGAATATGACTGTCAGGTAGGTGCCAGGGCGGCTGACCCCATCGTAGGCCTGAAGCAGCTGCCAGCCGTCGGCGGAAATCTTGTCGAGCGCGTAGTTGAAAGCGGCCTCCCCCTTACTCGAGCCTGCGAAGCGTCGCTCAGCGATACGTGTCAGTTGATCCACCCACTGCTCATCGGGGTCGAACACGAACGCTTGCCAGTCAAACGCTGGCCTGGACGGATCGGACTGGCTCACGGCCGCTTCCTGCACTGAGCGTTGGCGGCCTCACCTGGCCACCAGCCTGGACTGCTCGGGTCCCGGAACGCCGTGCCCTCTCCGTTCGCGGGTGGGGTACGGACCGGACGAACGGAACCGACATCCCCACCCTGGCGGTGGGGATGGTCGGCTCCGATGGGCTACATGGTGCCCGAAGCTGCCGCTAAGTGCGGCCTCGGGGAGGCGGGGCGGGGAAGGGAAGAGGGCACGGCGCGGGCGTTAGGAGGCGCCGACCGCTCGGGGGACGGCTTCTTCGTCGTCGTTCTCACCCATCGTGCGGGTCAACTGCTCCAGCGCTCCGCGCAGCTCCAGGAACGCGTCCTCGCTGAGACCGGTTTGGCATTCGACGGCACTCTGGATCGCCGCCACCTCATCCTGGAGGGATTGGCCCTGGGCGGTGAGGACGATGCTGATTCGCCGCTCGTCAGCGCTGCTGCGATCCCGCCGCAACAGGCCCATCTTCTCCAGTCGCTTGATCACCGGCGTCAGGCTCGCGGAATCGAGGCTGAGTCTCTCCGCCAGGGATTTCAGGGCGATGCCGTCCTGTTCCCAGAGGGCGAGCAGCACCAGGTACTGGGTGTAGGTGAGCCCGACGTCTGCAAGGCGTCGCCGGTAAGCGCGCACGACGGAATTGGTGGCCGTATAGAGCGCGAAGCAGAGCTGATGGCTGAGCAGTAAGTTGTTATGTCGTGGCATGGGGAGACGTTAGGCCTTCGTTTTATGAGGTCGCAAGGTGCGTTGCAGCAATCGGGGATGACCACTCGCGACGAGGCGACAGACACCCCCCAAAGAGGTGTGACCGCAATCGTCTCATCGGGTTCGCCCGAATCCTCAGATGTTCATCGCGGCTGAAGCGTCGCGTCATGCCCGGAATCGCCCCGGGGCACGGACGCTTGCGGGCGTCTGGTGTTCGCTCCGGCGGCGAGGCTACTATCCCCGGGTCAGGACGCCCCGATCACCATCACGGACGATAGCCATGAAGCGAATATCGTGTCTGCTCAGCGCCTTGCCGTGCTCCGGCGAGGGCGCTGATTGAGTACGTCCAGCACCAAGAAGCTCATCCCCACCGAGCGAGATCTCTGGTTCTTGCCGCTCGGCGGCACCGGTGAAATCGGCATGAACTTCAATCTCTACGGCCACGATGGACGCTGGCTCGCGGTGGATTGCGGTGTCATGTTCGGCAATGAGCACGTGCCGGGGCCCGCCGTGCAACTGGCGGACCCCGAGTTCATCGCCACCCGCCGTGACCAGCTCTCAGCCATGGTCATCACACACGCCCACGAAGATCATGTAGGGGGTGTCGCCTGGCTGTGGAAGCAGCTGCGCTGTCCCATCTACACCACCGCCTTCACCGCGCAGGTGCTGCGTCGAAAGCTGGCGGAGGTCGGTCTACTGGATCAGGTGCCGATCACCGAAGTCGCGCGCGGCGCCCGCGTGGCGATCGATGTCTTCGACGTGCAGTGGGTTGGACTCACCCACTCGATACCGGAGCCCAACGCGCTCTTCATCCGCACCCCTGCTGGCAACATCTTCCACACGGCAGACTGGAAGCTGGACCCGGACCCTGTGGTGGGGCAGGCCTTCAGTGAACAGGCCTATCGCGAGCTCGCCGCCCAAGGCGTAAGCGCGATGGTATGCGATTCCACCAACGCTACCTTGCAAGGGCATTCGCTATCGGAGGGTGAGCTCTACGAGGGCCTGTACCGCGCGGTGAATGGCGCGTCGGGACGCGTGGTGGTGGGCTGTTTCGGCAGTAACCTGGCGCGCCTGCACACGTTAGCCCGAGTGGCCAAGAACACCGGCAGGGCGATGGGGATGCTGGGTCGCTCCTTGTACAACATCACCTCTTCGGCACGAGCCGCAGGGTTGTGGGGCGTCGAGCAGAAGCTCATCGACTCCTCGGCGATGGGGTATTTCCCGCGCAACGAATTGCTGGTGGTCGCGACGGGCAGTCAGGGCGAGCCCAGGGCAGCCCTCTCGCGCCTGGCGACCGATCGCCACCCGGACCTCTCCTTGGACGAAGGCGACACCGTGGTATTCAGCTCCAAGGTGATACCTGGTAACGAGCGCTCGGTGGAGCGGTTGGTCGGGCGCCTCGAGGACATGGGGGTGCGCGTGGTGATGAGCGAGGATGCGGAGCTGCCGATCCACGCGTCGGGACACCCGGGGGCCGAGGAACTGCGGCGAATGTACGGTTGGGTGCGCCCGCAGATTGCGATTCCGACGCACGGCGAAGAGAAACACCTCAAGGCCAACGCGGCGATCGCCGACGATTGCGGTGTGCCGCGCCAGCTTCTGGGCGCCAACGGCGATCTTTACGTCATCGCGCCCAAGCCCGGCGTGCGCCGCGCCGCGGCCAGAACGGGACGTTTGGGTGTCACCCCGAAGGGCTTGTCCGCCGTTGCTACGTAGAAGGCGTCGCGGCCGGTCTCCAGCCTTTGCAGGGCGGGCCCTGACGCTGGTGGACTCGATCGCGAGCCGGGGGATTGGACCCAAGGTGCACCGCGTCGCTATGCTCTAGGGGTTGAGCCCTATTCGAAAGGGGTTTGGCCCCTTCTTCGAGCGTCGGGGATGCGGTTTGGCACACGCCCAGCGGAGTGTTCCGTGGACCAGCTGGACCTACTGAAAAAAGTACTTCGCCTGCCGCAGCACTGGCAGGTGGTAGACGTCGAGGCGGACGAAGAGACGCGCCAGCTCACGGTGAGTCTGCACTTCGTGCGTACGCGGCGACGCTTGCTCGGCGGCGAAACCAACGCCTGCGCCCGCTGCGGCCAATCCCTCGCCCCTACGCCCGCCAGCCGCTACATCCAGCTGCGTCACCTGCCGCTGGCCGATTGGCAGGTGAGCCTGCGCCTGCCGGACGCGACGACAGGGTGTGCGGACCGGGCCTGTCCCGCCGCGGCCGAACTGGCTGAGCCGGGAACTCGAATCACCCATGCGTTGGCGAGCCGCATCGTCGCCCTGTACACGGGCGGTGCATCCTTCGTCACCACAGCTGCGTTGCTCGACGTCGAGGTTGCGGACGTCGCCGTCGTGCTCGCCGCTCGCGGCATGCCCGTGGATGCCCTGACCGGCGAGATCGCCTTGGTGGAGGGTGAGGGCGCTGAGTCGCCCGCCGTCGATGCTCTCGCGCAGGCTGTGCCCCTCCCATCGCCACCATCGGAGGTCCCAACGGCCGCCGATTCGAGCGAGCCGGCACCCCTGAACGTGGATGAGCAGGAACCCGACGCCGCACTCCCACCGATAGCGGCCTCTGTGTCCGAGGTGGAGTTGCTCACGGCGGAGCCACCGCAGGATGAGGAAGAGCTCGGCGCGCTGGAAGCACCGGCACCGTTCTCTGCGCCACCCTCGATACCCGTGCCCCAACCGGTGCCGACCAATACGCTGCTGGCGGCCGATGAGGCCGAGGCGCAGGCCGTGTTCGATCGCGCTATCGAGGGCGAGACCGACGCCCTCGCGCACGCGTCGATCGACGAGCACACGCAGACCGGCGCCACGCTGATCGAGGATGAAGGCGCGCCCGCGTTGCCGGCCGACGGCATGGACGCGGATGCTGCGGCGGCTGAGGTCGAGGGGCAGGCCGACGCTCCGGTGGCGAACGAGCACAGCGACGAGATCGTCGAGGCGAGCGAAGCCCCAAGCGACGATCAGGATCAGGACGACGCGGATGTTCCCGTCGCGCCGATCGCCGTCGGGCAGGCGTTCGAGCCGCGGCGGGAGGTTGATACCGCGGGCGAGTCTGAGCCCGAACGCTCCGCAGCGTCGGCCGAAGACACGGCCGACAGCGACGCGCCGTCGGGCGACGAAGCCAGCGACGATGCGGAGCCGACGCCGCTGGCCGAGACCGCATCCGGGTCGTCAGGTGTCGACGGGGCCGATACCGCCGCGATTCCCGTGTTGCCCGTACGCGCTCAGGTCCCCGAACTCCCGCCGGTCGAACATGCCGTGTGGGTCGCCCTGCTACGCGGCGATTTCACCCTGGAGACCAGCGCGCTGGCGCTGCAGATGCTCCTCGCTCGCCTGCGCCAGTTCGTGCGCACCAGTGCGGATCAGTCTGCCGTGGCCGCCGCCGCACGAGTGCTACACAAGCATCTGGGGCAGAGTGCTCAGCGCTACGCCGGCGAACGCGCACAACTGCTCAAGGCCGCGGCGGCTCCCGTCGAGGAGGCGGCGCCAGCGGAGGCGGCCACCGCGCACGACGCCACCGTGGTCATCGATGATCCGAGCCTGATTCCCACCTTGCAGCCGCGCGCTGCTGCGCCCGCACCTGCGCCGCCCACGGTGCCGCCGGTCGCGGACCCCGTGTGGGCACAGCTGGTCACCGGCGAGCGACCGCTGACGACCTCGAGCGTGGCGCTGAAGATGATGCTCGAGCAGATCAAGCGCTCGGTGCAGAGCGACACCTCCGACGCCACTCGCCTCGCGGGCGTGCGCTTGCTGCACACCTTCTTCAGCAAGACCGCGCGCCAGCTGACCAACGAATTGCGACAGTTGCATGAGGGCGCAACGACCCAGCAGGTTGCGGACGACGTGCCGCCCGCGAACGGCGCGGACGAGGGTGCAGCGCCGGTGGAAGCGGTGCCGGTGGTGCAGCCTCGCATTCCGCCCGAGACCTCGGCGAGTTGGCAGGCGCTGCTCGACGGCAGCGTGGTGCCATCCCAGGAAGACCCGGGCTTGAGCATGCTGCTGGAGAAGGTGAGACGTGTGACCAGCCAGGGCGAGACGTCCGGCGAGGTCATGGCAGCTGCGGCGCGCGTCCTGCGCCGCTACCTGGCGCGCTACGCGCGGCGCCATGTGGATCTGTTAGCCGAGTTGAATTCCCTCGATCTATCCACCACCACACAGCAGCGCACGAGTCGACTCGCCCGCACGTGGCGTGGCGGTGGTCGGCGCGGCGCGCCGATAACGAGCCCGGGCAACGCCGATGTGCCGCCGGTTGACGACCCGGTTTGGCAGCGCCTGATGGATGGCGACTTGCTGCTGGAGACCGATGCCTTCGCCCTGCGCATGATGCTCGAGCGCATTCGACGCTCGGTGCGGCGAGATCCCAGCGAAGGAAACCGTCAGGCAGCTGCCCTGCAGCTGCGCGACTATTTTGTGAAACACGAGCGCGTCCATCGCGCCGAGCTGCAACGGATCAGGGCGGCCTGAGGAGTAGCATGGACCCAGCACAGCGCACCGCGTCGCCCGTGAGCGAAATCGATTCCCGTCTCGCCACCGTGGAGGAAGTCTCCGCCGCGATCAACGAGGGGCGGATCCTCTGGCTCGCCGGCGATGAGAACCTGCTCGCCGCCCTGCCGAAGGGGCGATGGATCGGAGGCTCGATCCCCTATTTCATGACGCGCGAGGGGGGCAACATCTCCCGCGACCGTCTGTATGTTCGCGAGCTTGACCCGGCGATCGCCGAGTCGATTCAGATCCGCTTCTACGACGGTGCGAATATCGATCGGGTGGCGGCCGACTCGCCGGAGTCTGGCCTGACGGTCCTGCTCATTCCCGCCAGCTCCGAGACCCACCTGCGCTATGCCCGCGAAGCGCCGGACTTCGAGGACATGTTCTTGAAGCCCGTCGTGGGCTGGATCACCGGCGTGCACCTGGACGATCTGGGCAGCGTGCGCCCGAGCGTCTTTAACGGCGTACTCGGCAGCCAGTCCTACGACCAGGCGGTGGTGATGCATATCACCCTGCCGGCGGGGCGCTACGCGGAGGTGGGTATCGTCAATACCTTGCGCCAGGGCGATGGCGATGAGTTCGAATTCAAGGAGACCGGCTTTGCCGTCAAGGACTGCCTGGTCAACGGCGTGCAGTGCAACTTCTACGACTACATGAAGGAGCACGAGATCGACACCCGCTACCCGCTGGTCGCGGACTACTCGGGCGCGATGATCAACGTGTCCTTCCAGGAGCTGAACGACACTGACCGCACGGTGCAGCTGTACGCCCCCGTGTTTGCCGGGGTGAAGTACCGCATCGCCTCACCGCTGCACAACTACGTGGAGGACTTCACCGCGGCCGTTCCCGAACTCGAGGGCGATGCGGTGTTCTCGTGCAATTGCATCCTCAACTTCCTCTACTCGGAACTCGAGGGCAAGCGCACCGGCGAGATCACCGGCCCCATGACTTTCGGCGAGATCGCCTACCAGTTGCTGAACCAGACGATGGTATACGTCACCGTTCGCAACTACTGAGACTCCCTGCTCTGCGAGGACTGCTGCGCATCTTCCTGCGGCGTGACTGACACGAGGTAGGTAGTCTTCGAGGCGACTGTACGCCCCCCAATTTGAGCGGGCAAAAATACCATGCTGTCGGACACGGCTTCGCTCAGGGGAAACGTCGCGGTTCCGGTAGCGATGCTCAGCGTACTCACCTTACCCTTTGCATCGACCGTCGCCTTGAGTGATCGGAGCTCATCGAACTCGGTGCAATTCGAGCGCTTGCCGGTCCTTGCTACGCACATCACCTCGCTCATGGCCCTTTTTATCCAACTCTCGCCGGTAGCACTGAAGACCCCTTGCGGCGCCAGATACTCGTCCGCGAACTCGGTCTCGGTTGGCCCATGATGGAGCCACATCTTGAGTTTGCAGGGCTCAAAATCGCCATCGCACTCGGCGGCAAGCTGTACTTGAACAACTACGGACTTGTGCTTTCGACCGACCTGAGCTGGTGAGAACTGCATAGCATCAAGCTTACGGCTCAGTCGCCAAAAGAGACTTCGGTTCGGGCCGAGCTCGCCGTTCGTCGTCGAAAGCGTACCCTCCCAGCACTCTCTACCGTTCACTCGGCCGGTGTCTCCAACCGACAGCACGCAATAGAGCTTCATGTAGCTCGGCGCCTTGATGCCGAGAGGTGCCTGCATCGTGTAGAGATATGTCTCGGCGCCATGGGACGGCAGGGCGGGTATCCCGCAGTTCGCCTCCATGGCGACCGAGTGTCGAAGCGCGGAACAGACGCTCCAGGACGTTTCGTTTTCTTCAGGTGGCGGCCGCGGATCGTCAGCCTCAGAATTCTGTTCGGGTAGGCGTATCCAACTAACGCGCTGTTGTGTGATCGCGCGTCCATCTTCGCCCGACTGCGGTATCTGACAATCCAGATCAGGTAAGCGAGACCCCGTGAGGGGAGGTGTCATGCAGAGGGGGCCAGACGGTGCTTCCGTGCTGCCGATCATTGACAGTAGGGGCAACACGCTAGCGATGCGCTCCCCAACGGCATCATGAGCTGGCAGGAACCTCGTCGACATTACGGCCTGTGCTACGGCCTCGTGCATCGCCGAGGGCAGGCGCTGATGCGACCCTCTGGAGAGCCCGACTTCCTGCACCGTGCCACGATGATCGATGTGCGCGATGGGTGTCAGAGCGAAGAGGGTGTTCTCCGTGCAGTAGGAATGGGTCGAGGTGCCTTTGGCGCATGCGGGACCGTCGAGGAGACGATCCACCCAGGTTTGCCCGTCCTGTGTGATCTCCTGAGCCGTGGTGTGCGCTGTGAACAAATGGTCTTGGTTGCGATACAGCCCGTCTATCACGGTGACGGTGCAGTCGGACGACGTGGCGCAGCTGTGCTCAATGTGTAGGCTGACAACGCTC
The DNA here is from genome assembly GCA_039815145.1 of Pseudomonadota bacterium. Lineage (NCBI taxonomy): Bacteria > Pseudomonadati > Pseudomonadota > Pseudomonadota bacterium. The sequence goes on along the minus strand of JBCBZW010000020.1, from coordinate 46,769 downwards.
CAGGTTCGCACATTGCCGATCGAAGTCGGTTCGAAGCGAGTGCTCTTGATCGCTCGCTGGGTGGCACTTACGAGCTGCCCGACGCCGAGGTTGCTGCCAGGGTAGACCCCGCACTTTTGGAATTTGCTTCGCCCTCTGGGATTGATCAGCGCCTGGCAGCTGGTCGATGCGCTCACCGAATAGCCCTTTGGCAATTCGCGTGCGATGTACGCTCTCAGAGTATCTAGTCGCGAGGGGTGTGCGTATGTGGCTGAGGGTTGGCCCCGAACGGTGAAGGGTAGCGTGAGGCAGATCAACAACATCATCGATCCAAGGGTGGCGGGGCGATGATGTACGTCAGCCATAGTGAATCGCTATGTGGGTAGTAGGAAGCTCGGCACCCGAAGTCGCGTACGGATCTGACGCCAGCCCCAGAGCAGCAGGGCAGCAGCCGCGGATTTCGCCAGGGCGCCGATCAAGAAGGGTTCGACGCCTCTCTCGAAGGCGTTGACATAGCCTATCGTATTCGAGAGCTGCCACCACCCTCCGGCCAAAATTATTGCGTGTGCCAGGAGGGCGCCTACCACGAGGGTGGGGAGGCCTTTGAGGGATCGTCGGGCGGGCCAGAAGCCCATCAGGCCAGCACCGGCAATGAATCCCCACAGGTAACCGGCGGTGGGGCCAGTGAGTCGTGCCCAGCCGACGCCGTCGTCAGCGAACACGGGTACTCCTGCTACGCCGAGGCCCAGGTACGCCAGCACTGCGAATACGCCGGCGAAGGGCCCGAAAAGGCCCCCGACGACCAACACTGCCAAGGTCTGCAGCGTTTGCGGGATGGAGGTGCCGGGGAGGGAGAGTTGCACCTCGGCGCCGCCCGCGATGAGGGCGGCGCCGAGGGCTATCGACAGTACCAGGCCCAGAAGAGGGCCCAGCACGAGCTTACCGAGCATGCCGGCGGGCGCCGGTCAGACCCGTGAGGCTCAGGATGCCTTCTTGCGCTCGGCGGCTTCGGCGATGATCGTCTCGGCGACGTTGTTCGGGCACGGTGCGTAGTGCGCGAACTCCATCGAGAACTGGCCGCGACCGGAGGTCATGGTGCGCAGGTCACCGATGTAGCCGAACATCTCCGACAGGGGCACGTCAGCCTTCACGCGCACACCGGTCGGGCCGGGCTCCTGGGACTTGATCATGCCGCGGCGACGGTTGAGGTCACCGATGACGTCACCCACGTGATCGTCCGGCGAGAACACGTCCACCTTCATGATCGGCTCCAGCAGTTGCGGGCCAGCCTTCGGCATGCTCGTGCGGTAAGCCGCCTTAGCTGCGATTTCGAAGGCGATGGCCGAGGAGTCCACCGGGTGGTAGTTACCGTCCAGTAAGGTCACCTTCACGTCGAGCATGGGGTACCCGGCGAGCGGGCCCTTATCCAGGCTGTTTGCGAAGCCCTTCTCGATCGCCGGCCAGAACTCCTTCGGCACGTTACCGCCGGTGACCTTGGAGGCGAACTCGAAGCCCGTGCCTTGCTCAGCCGGCTCGATCGTGTAGTCGATCTTGCCGTACTGGCCAGAACCACCGGTCTGTTTCTTGTGGGTGTAGCTGTCTTCGATCGCCTTGGTAATGGTCTCGCGGTAGGCCACCTGCGGCTTGCCCACGACCACTTCCACGCTGTGCGTACGCTTGAGGATGTCCACCTTGATATCGAGGTGCAGCTCGCCCATGCCCTTCATGATCGTCTCACCGGACTCCTCGTCCGTCTCGACGCGGAAGGAAGGGTCCTCGGCGATCATCTTGCCAAGCGCGATACCCATCTTCTCGGCACCGGCCTTGTCCTTAGGCGCCACGGCGATAGAGATCACGGGATCCGGGAACACCATCGGCTCGAGCGTCGCGGGGTTCTTCTGGTCCGCCAGCGTATGCCCGGTCTGCACGTTCTTCATGCCGATGATGGCCACGATGTCGCCGGCCGTGGCCACGTCGATGTCCTCACGCGAGTCCGCGTGCATCTCCACCATGCGGCCGATGCGCTCGGTCTTGCCGGTGAAGGTGTTGAGGATCGTGTCGCCCTTGGAGATCTTGCCCGAGTAGATTCGGGTGAAGGTCAGGGCGCCGTAGCGGTCGTCCATGATCTTGAAGGCCAGGGCGCGCAAGGGGCGCTCCGGGTCGACGATGGCAAACTCGCCCGTCTCGTTACCCTCGAGGTCCACTTCCGGCTGAGGCTTCACCTCGGTCGGGCTCGGCAGGTAGTCCACCACGGCATCCAGCACCAGCTGTACGCCCTTGTTTTTGAACGAAGAGCCACAGTAGGTGGGGAAGAAGTCGAGGTTGATCGTGCCCTGGCGGATGCAGCGCTTGAGCGTGTCCAGGTCGGGCTCTTCGCCTTCCAGGTAGGCACCCATCACGTCTTCATCCACTTCGACGGCGGTTTCCACCAGCTTCTCGCGCCACTCCTCGACGAGCTCCTTCATGTCCTCCGGCACATCCTGGATTTCGTACTTGAGCGGATCGCCCGAGTCGTCCCAGATCCACGCCTTGCGGGTGAGCAGATCGATGACGCCCGTGAAGTTGTCCTCGATGCCGATGGGCAGGGTCATGACCAGCGGGTTGGCGGCCAGCACGTCTTCCACCTGCTTCACCACGCGGAAGAAGTCGGCGCCGACGCGGTCGAGCTTGTTCACGTAGATGATGCGGGAGACTTCCGAGTCGTTGGCGTAGCGCCAGTTGGTCTCGGACTGGGGCTCCACGCCGCCGGAGCCGCAGAACACGCCGACGCCACCGTCGAGCACCTTCAGGGAGCGGTACACCTCGATGGTGAAGTCCACGTGCCCCGGGGTGTCGATGATGTTCAGGCGAAGGTCGTTCCAGAAGCAGGTGGTGGCAGCGGACTGAATCGTGATGCCGCGCTCCTGCTCCTGCTCCATGAAGTCCGTCGTGGCCGCACCGTCATGCACCTCACCGATCTTGTGGATCTTCCCGGTGAGCTTGAGGATTCGCTCGGTGGTGGTGGTCTTGCCGGCGTCAACGTGAGCGAAGATGCCGATGTTCCGGTAACGGGTGAGGTCTGTCATGGTTTTTCTCTGAATACGGTTAACCGCCACGCCCTGAGCTTCCTTTTCTAAGCTCGCGTGTCGGTGTCGGGAGGCGGCCTTTGGTCCTGTCGGCCGGACGACGGCCCCGGGTGCTGGATGGGCCCAAGCCCCGGCGTGGGCGGTGGGTCATCTCTAGCGCGGGGCGAAGTTTAACGTCCCCGCGGTGGCTTGCAAGCAAAGCGGTACCGCACTGCTTGGCAAGGCCACCAGGATTGGGTGACGATTATGACGCAGCGCACGATCTGGCGTCGAGCGGGCGCTCCTTCAAGGGTCGGGCTGCGGGGGAGTCAAGAACGGTGCGCAGGTCGCTGCGAAGTGCGCGCCCATCCGGTAAAACCAGACCCTACGGGAGGGAGTGTGCGACCGTGTGTCGCAGGTGCGGCGCATTCCCCGAGATGGCCAAGTAGTCACTGGTGTTCGGCTGATCTTTACCGCAGACTGCCGCGGTTCGTCGACGCCTAGGAACCAGAAGAACAATGGCAAAACGCGAACTTGCGCGCGATGCGGGGCCCTTCGATCCCGCCGAATTGATCGAGTCCGCCCGCCGTGAGGCAGGCGTGGAGGACGCGTCCTACCTAGACACGCCCGCCTTCCAGGCCCTCTGCGACGGCCTCGCGGCATCCGCCGACCAGCTCCACTTCATCGGCCGCCGCCGGGCCCAGCGCATGGTGCTGGAGACCCTGGTCAAGCGGGTTCGTCTGCAGGAGTTCCAGCGGCGCTTCCCCGAGATCGGCGAGGAGCGGGTGGAGAAGCCGATCTTCCTGGTCGCCCCCTTCCGTACCGGCACCACCTTCCTGCACCGCCTCCTGGCGCGAGACGCCACCGCGCGCACGCCTCGCCTGTGGGAGGCCCTGCAGGCGCCGCCGGCCGAGCCTGAGTATCGCGGGGAGCTGGCCTATTTCGAGCAGGACTATCGCGTCGAGCAGGCCCGCAAGTACATCGAGGCGCGGGAGAAGTTCACGCCCGAGCTGGCCACCATTCACCCCTCGGGGGTCGACGTGCCGGAGGAGTGCTTCGGCCTGCTCGAGACGGCCTGCATGTCTCACTCCTTCATTTTCTACGGCCCCTGCGACGGCTACCTCGATTGGCTGGATACCCGCCCCGCGGACGAGTGGGTGACGGCCTACCGCACCTACGCGGATCAGCTTCGCCTGCTCCAGTGGTGGTACCCCGGTGAGCGGTGGGTGTTGAAGACCCCGTTCCATATGTGGGCGGTCGACGCGATTCTGGCCGTATTCCCCGATGCGCTGATCGTGCAGCAGCACCGTGACCCGGTGAAGTGCGTGGCCTCCTACTGCAGCCTGACCGCTGCCGCCCACGGCCCGATCATGACCAAGGTCGACCCCATGAAGGTGGGGGAGCTGGCGCTGCGCTACCTGCGCGATGCGCTGGCGCGGAACGTCGAGGCGCGCCGTCGCTCGCCCGCCGACCGCTTCATCGATATCGACTACCCCGATCTGATGGACGATCCCATGGCCTGCGTCGAACGCGTCTACGCCGCGGCAGATTTGGAGCTCTCCGATGAGGCCCGCCAGGCCATGCAGGGCTACCTCGACCAGGAGCGGGTGAGCCACCCGTCACGCCGTCACGCCTACTCGCTCGCCGACTACGGCCTGGACGAGCGGGCCGTGGCCGACGCCTTCGCCGACTACTCGGCTTTTGCCCGCTGATCGGCCCCGTCGATCATGACCGAACAGGACTTCGCCACTGCCGATCTGTTCGACGATCACGGGGATCGTCTGCAGATCGCCCTCCCGCTCTTCCGCGACTACGGGGGCCGCGTGCGCTTTCATGGTGCGATCAGCACGGTGAAGGCGCTGGAGGACAACTCCCGCGTTCGCGAGGCGGTGAAATCGCCCGGCGAGGGTCGGGTGCTCGTGGTGGACGGCGGCGGGTCCCTGCAACGCGCCATGCTGGGCGACATGCTGGCCGCCGACGCGGTGGCCAACGGTTGGGCGGGCGTGCTCATTCACGGGTGCATCCGCGATAGCGCCGCCATCTCAGGCATGGCGCTCGGGGTCAAGGCGCTCGGCACCTGTCCGGCGAAGACCGACAAGCGTGGTGAGGGCCTCGCTGACGTTCCGGTCCGCTTCGCTGGCGTGACCTTCGCGCCTGGCGCCTACCTGTACGCAGACGAGGATGGTGTCGTCGTCGCGGAGGGTGCCCTGCACGAGGCCTAGCGGCACCAGTTCCGTCGCCCGCCCCAGGTAGGCAGCGTGTTACACTGGTGGATCGCTACCGGGTCCCCGGAGCGGTGGGTGTCGGTGCAAACCAGCGCGCCCCCCGAAATGCGAAAGTGGCGGAATTGGTAGACGCGCTGGATTTAGGTTCCAGTGGGGTAACCCGTGAGAGTTCGAGTCTCTCCTTTCGCACCATCCTCCAACCATCACCTCACTGAAGGAAGCACAACTACCCATGCAGGTCTCTGTGGAAAGCACGGGCGATCTCGAACGCCGTATGCGCGTCGAAGTGCCCGCGGAAGACATCGAGAAGGAGATCGAGACGCGACTCCGATCCTACGGTAAGAACGCCAAGATCAAGGGCTTTCGTCCGGGCAAGGTCCCGATGAAGGTCATCCGTCAGCAGTACGGATCGCAGGTGCGTGCCGAGGTGGTGAACGACCTGATGCGCTCGAGCTTCGCCGAGGCGGTCACCAAGGAGCAGCTGCGCCCGGCGGGCGGCCCGACGATCGAACCGGACGGCGAAGGCGAGGGCCTCGCCTACGTGGCCACCTTCGAGGTGTACCCGGAAATCGAGCTGCATGGCCTCGAGACCCTGGCGGTGGAGGGCGTCACGGCCACGGTGGAGGACGCAGACATCGATCGCGTGCTGCAGAACCTTCGCGAGCAGCGCGCCGAATGGAACACGGTGGAGCGCGCTGGTGGGGAGGGCGACCGCCTGACCGTGAACTTCAAGGGCACGCTCGACGGCGAGCCGGTGGAGGGCGCCGAGGGTGAGGGCCACAGCTTCGTGCTCGGCGGTGGCCAGATGCTCGACGGCTTCGAAGCGGGCCTGACGGGTGCCGCTGCGGGCGAGCAGCGCACCTTCCCGGTGGATTTCCCCGAGGACTACCGCGCCGAGGAACTGGCCGGCAAGACGCTCCAGTTCGAGGCGGAGGTCACGGAGGTGGCCGAGCAGGCCCTGCCGGAGATAGATGACGATTTCTGCCTCGCCTACGGCATCACCGAAGGTGGCGTCGAGACCCTGCGCCAGGACGTGCGCGAGAACATGACCCGCGAGATGGAGAAGAAGAGCCGCGGCGATCTCAAGATGCGCCTCCTCGACGCCCTCGCGTTGGCCAATCCCGTGCAGGTGCCGCAGAGCCTGGTGTCGGAAGAAATTCAACGCATGCTTGAAGACATGAAGCAGCGTCACCATCTCTCTGACGATCAGCTACCGGAGGCAGAGAAGCTGGAGCCTCAGGCTCAGAAGCGGGTGCAACTCGGGCTGTTGGTGAATGAGGTGATCCGCTCGAAGGAGCTGCGCGCCGACCCCGCGCGGGTGGAAGCCCGCCTGCAGGAGTTGGCGTCGGAGTACCCAGATGCGGACCAGGTCGTCCGCGCCTCACGGGGTAACCCCGATATAATGCGGAGCATCGAGTCTTACGTGCTCGAAGAGCAGGTAGTCGACACGCTGTTGGAGACGGCTACGGTGAACGAGCGCACCGTACCGTTCAACGAGTTGATGCAGGGCTAGCCCCCTGCACGCAAGAGCAGAGGAAAAAACGAATGACTCAAGGTGCTGGTGACGCGACGGCGCAGCTCGTACCCATCGTGGTCGAACAGACCGCCCGCGGTGAACGTTCCTACGACATTTTCTCCCGCCTGCTCAAGGATCGAGTGGTGTTTTGCATCGGTGGCGTCGAGGACCACATGGCCAACCTGATCGTGGCCCAGCTGTTGTTCCTCGAGAGCGAAAACCCGGATAAGGACATCCATCTCTACATCAACTCCCCGGGCGGCTCGGTCACCGCCGGGTTGTCGATCTACGACACGATGCAGTTCATCAAGCCTGACGTGAGCACCATCTGCCTCGGTCAGGCCGCCAGCATGGGGGCCCTGCTGCTCTGCGCTGGTGCAGCCGGCAAGCGCTACACCCTGCCGCACTCTCGCGTGATGATTCACCAGCCGAGCGCCGGCTTCAGCGGCCAGGCCTCGGACATCGATATCCATGCCCGCGAGGTGCTCACGCTCAAGGAGCGCCTAAACGCCATCATGGCGAAGCACACGGGGCAGCCGAAGGATCGAATCGAGCAAGACACGGACCGTGACAACTTCATGAGCAGCGCCGAGGCGCTGGATTACGGCATTGTGGATCGCGTACTTACAGACCGCTTTGAGCTGCCCTCTGAGGAGAAGTCCTGAGGCAGCGCACGGCCTGCGCCGGGGCACCGGTGGCAGGGGGCGAATTTGCCGGCTGGAGCGCGGTCATATTCCCCCAAGTGTGATCCAGTTCGGATGCTTGATACCGGACCGGGCCGGCAGCTTTGCCCGCCTGACCCGACGTGCTATATACACGGTGGCGGCCCCGCGTGTGCGGCCGCGACATCGGCAAGAGAGGTAGAAGATGGCGGACGACCGTGGCAAGAACGACGACGGCAAACTGCTGTACTGCTCGTTCTGCGGCAAGAGCCAGCACGAGGTGCGCAAGCTCATTGCCGGGCCTTCTGTCTTCGTGTGCGACGAATGCGTCGAACTATGCAACGACATCATCCGCGAGGAGATGGAGGAGCGCGGCGAAGCCAGCACGGACAAATTGCCCACCCCGCACGAGATCAAGGCAGTTCTCGACGAGTATGTGATCGGCCAGCAGCGGGCCAAAAAGGTGCTTTCGGTAGCGGTGTACAACCACTACAAGCGCCTCGAAACCCGCATGAACGACCGCAGCAAGGACGAGATCGAGCTCTCCAAGAGCAACATCCTGCTGATCGGCCCGACGGGCTGCGGCAAGACGTTGCTAGCGGAAACGCTCGCTCGCCTGCTGAACGTGCCTTTCACAATCGCGGACGCAACCACCCTCACGGAGGCGGGTTACGTCGGCGAGGACGTGGAAAACATCATCCAAAAGCTGTTGCAGAAGTGCGACTACGATGTGGACAAGGCCCAGACGGGCATCGTCTACATCGACGAGATCGACAAGATCTCGCGCAAGTCGGACAACCCCTCCATCACCCGTGACGTCTCGGGTGAAGGTGTGCAGCAGGCCCTGCTGAAGCTCATCGAGGGCACCGTGGCCTCGGTGCCACCGCAGGGCGGACGGAAGCATCCCCAGCAGGAGTTCCTGCAGGTGGATACCTCCAACATCCTCTTCATCTGTGGCGGCGCCTTCGCCGGCCTGGAGAAGGTCATCCTCAACCGCTCGGAGAAGAGCGGTATCGGCTTCGTGGCCAACGTGCGCAGCTCCGATAGCGAGCGTCGCGTGGGCGAGCTTCTGCACGAAACCGAGCCTGAAGATCTCATCAAGTTCGGACTCATCCCCGAGTTCGTCGGCCGCCTGCCGGTGGTCGCTACCCTCGAAGAGCTTGATGAAGATGCACTGATTTCGATTCTGGTCGAACCGAAAAACGCGCTGGTCAAGCAGTACCGCAAGTTGTTCGAGATGGAGGGCGTGGAACTGGAGTTCCGCGATGACGCCTTGCTCGCCGTCGCCCGTCGCGCCATGGAGCGCAAGACCGGTGCCCGAGGCCTGCGTACCATCCTCGAGAACGTGCTGCTGGACATCATGTACGACCTGCCCACGATGAACGACGTGAGCAAGTGCGTGGTGGACGAGGCCGTCGTGCTTGGCGAAACCAAGCCCTTCATCATCTACCAGTCCGAAGATTCGCAGTCGACGAGCACCCCGACGGGAACTGGGTCCTCAGCGAACCTCCGGTAGGTCTGCACAATCGTGGGTCCGCTCGGGTGAGCGGACCTCAGTTTTCGAAGACGGGGGGCCACGCCCCGAGCTCCACGTTTTTGTACCGCCGGAACGGCGATCACCGTCGTGCCGGCGCAAGTGCTATCAGGAGCGACCCCGGAAGTGTCATCCGAAGACGGATCTGAACTGCCCTACGAGAACCTCGACGACGTGCCGGTGCTGCCGCTGCGCGACGTGGTGGTGTACCCCCACATGGTCATCCCGCTGTTCGTCGGTCGGGAGAAGTCCATCGAGGCGCTCGATCGCGCCATGCAGTCGACCAAGCAGATCCTGCTCGTCGCCCAGCAGCAGGCCGACGTCGATGCGCCGACGCCCCAAGACCTCTACGAGGTGGGCACCCTCGCCAATATCCTGCAACTGCTGAAGCTGCCCGACGGCACGGTCAAGGTGCTCGTGGAAGGCCGTGATCGCGCCCGCATCGATGAGATGCGCGTGGGCGAGATGTTCACCGCCAGCGTGGCGGTGATCGAGGAACACGGCGACTCCGACGCGCGTGAGACCACGGTGCTCAGCCGGGCCGTGATCTCGCAGTTCGAGCAGTACGTGAAGCTCAACAAGAAGGTGCCGCCGGAGATCCTCACCTCCCTGCAGGGCATCGAGCAGGCGGGCCGTCTGGCGGACACCATCGCCGCGCACATGGCGCTCAAGCTCGACATTAAGCAGAAGATCCTCGAAGTGCCCGACGTGCGCGCGCGCCTGGAACAGGTGCTGGCGCTGATCGAGGGCGAGATCGACGTGCTGCAGATCGAGAAGCGCATCCGCGGCCGCGTCAAGCAGCAGATGGAGCGTAGCCAGCGCGAGTACTACCTCAACGAGCAGATGAAGGCGATCCAGAAAGAGCTCGGGGACATGGAGGACGCCCCCAACGAGCTGCAGGACCTGGAGAACCGCATCAACCGCTCGGGGATGCCCAAGGAAGCCTCCGAGAAGGCGATGGCGGAGCTCGGCAAGCTCAAGCTGATGTCGCCCATGTCGGCGGAAGCCACCGTGGTGCGCAACTACATCGATTGGCTCCTCAAGGCGCCGTGGAAGAAGCGCTCGCGCATCAAGCGAGACCTCGCCGAGGCCGAGCAGGTGCTCGAGTCCGATCACTACGGGCTGGAGAAGGTGAAAGAGCGGATCGTCGAGTATCTCGCGGTTCAGCAGCGGGTGAAGAAGCCCAAGGGGCCGATCCTCTGTCTCGTGGGTCCCCCTGGCGTGGGCAAAACCTCGCTCGGTCAAAGCATCGCGCGGGCCACCAACCGCAAGTTCGTCCGCATGTCCCTTGGCGGTGTGCGAGATGAGGCGGAGATCCGCGGCCACCGACGCACCTACATAGGCTCTTTGCCAGGCAAGATCCTGCAGAATCTCGCCAAGGTGGGAACACGCAATCCGCTGTTCCTCCTGGACGAGATCGACAAGATGTCGATGGACTTCCGGGGCGACCCCTCGTCGGCGCTCTTGGAAGTACTCGACCCTGAGCAAAACCACACCTTCGCCGATCATTACTTCGAGGTGGACTTCGACCTGTCCGAAGTGATGTTCGTGGCGACGGCGAACAGTCTCAACATCCCGGCGCCGCTCCTCGATCGCATGGAGGTGATTCGCATCCCCGGCTACACGGAGGATGAGAAGCTCAACATTGCGTCGCGCTACCTGGTGCCGAAGCAGCTGGAGGCCACTGGCCTGCACTCGAAGGAACTCGAGTTCTCCGATGCCACCCTGCGCGACGTTATCCGCTACTACACCCGTGAGGCGGGCGTGCGTAACCTCGATCGTGAGATCTCCAAGGTGGCGCGTAAGGTGGTGAAGCAGCTGCTGCTCAAGCCGCGTAAGTCGGCCGTGAAGGTCAAGCCCGACTCCCTCGACGATTACCTCGGCGTGCGTCGCTACCGCTACGGTAGTGCCGAAGAGAATGATCAGGTGGGGCAGGTCACGGGGCTCGCCTGGACCGAAGTGGGCGGTGAATTGCTTACGGTGGAAACGGCGGTCATCCCCGGCAAGGGCAAGCTCACGCACACGGGGCAACTCGGTGATGTGATGCAGGAGTCCGTGCAGGCGGCGCTCACGGTGGTGCGCTCGCGCGCCAAAGTGCTCAGCATCGAAGAGGACTTCCACCAGAAGGTCGACATGCACGTGCACGTGCCTGAGGGTGCGACGCCGAAGGATGGCCCGAGTGCGGGTGTCGCCATGTGTACCGCGCTCGTGTCGGCGCTGACCGGCGTGCCGGTGAAGGCCACTGTCGCCATGACCGGCGAGATCACCTTGCGCGGCGAGGTGCTACCGATCGGCGGTCTCAAGGAGAAGCTGCTGGCGGCGCATCGCGGTGGCATCACCATCGTGCTGATCCCCGAAGAGAACCGCAAAGACCTCGCCGACATCCCGAAGAACATCACCGACAAGTTGGACATCCGTCCCGTGCGCTGGATCGATGAAGTGCTCGACGTTGCGCTCGTGCATCACCCCGGCACGACGGCGGCGAGCGACCCAAAGTCGGGGTCGGCAAAGTCCTCGCGTAAGCGTAAGGACCCGGCAGCGGGAGGCCCTGCGCGACCTCATTAGAGGGCGATCACCAAGGTGTGAACGCGGGCTTTTCATCGATGGGGGCATGCCGTACACTACGCCGCTCGGTTGCACTGGGTAACGCAGTGCAACCCGCTTGAGAGAGCGGTCTGATCCGGTCACTGGGTGCTTAGCTCAGTTGGGAGAGCATCGCCCTTACAAGGCGAGGGTCGGGGGTTCAAGTCCCTCAGCACCCACCATCAGTTACACCTTGGAGCGGTAGTTCAGCTGGTTAGAATACCGGCCTGTCACGCCGGGGGTCGCGGGTTCGAGTCCCGTCCGCTCCGCCAATGCGAAGGCCCGTGAGTCGAGTACTCACGGGCCTTTTTTTGTTGCGCCATTCAACAATATCCCGCCGAAGGCTCGCCGGCTTTCTTTACACGGCGCTCCCTCCGACCCCTGATGAACCCAAGAATACCAATAGAATCAAACCGCTAAGGTTGTGGTATGAATGCTGCATTCGATGCGTTGATAAGGAACTCAATCAAGAGCGCTGACGAAGCGCCATCAGGAGCATCGGGATGATCAAGACACTCGCAAAACTCGCGGTACTCAGCGCCGCACTGCTGGGCGCCAGCGCTCAGGCTGGCCTGCTCGAGTACAACTTCGCCGATGGCATGGGTAACCGCGATGCAGCCGGCCCCGTCACCTACACCAGCAATGGTGTGGACCTGACCATCGAGGCGGCTCGCGCCGGAGCATCAGCGCCGGTGCACATCAACGGCGAAACGGGCCTGGGCGTGTCCGGCAACGCGGTTGCCGAGGGCAATCGGATCGGGGTGGGCGAGGGCCTGATCCTCTCGTTCTCGCCGGCGCCGGTGACGCTGCTTCGCGTGATCACCTTCGACACCACGGACAACAACGAGCCGGTGGGCTTCGCCCTGTTCGTCGATGGCGCCCTCGTGGGTACCTTCAACATCACGCCCGACCTCGATCTGTTCCAGTCCGTGGACGTGAGCGGCGTCGCTACCTCGGGCAGCGTCTTCACGATCCAGGGTATCGCCGGAACTGAGGGCTTCCGCGTGGCTGGTCTGCGCGCCTCGATTCCTGAGCCGGGCCTGCTCGGGCTGTTCGGCCTCGGCCTGTTCGCGATGGGCATCGCCCGCCGCCGCGCCGCCTAAAGCAAGGCCCGCTCGGCGGCGCCGAGATCGCCCCCGGGCTGCGCCACACTGCCTCGGTACTCGCTGTGCCGGGGCAGTGTCGTTTCCAGGACATGCAGGTCGGTGCTGGGGGCTTCCCAGCCGACCGATAGGGCCGGGTCTATGGCGCGCAGCGCGGCGTTGGTGTAGGTTGCCCGTCTTCCCTGCGCGACGGCGCGGGACAGCTCCCCAAAATCCAGTCTAACTAGTTGAATCTGTAACGCTATGCTCCAACAGCTTCGCGAGTACGCCACGGGGCCCGTGGCCTTTGTCCTGCTCGGTACCATCGCCCTGTCCTTCGTCTTCTTCGGCATCGACTTCGGCGCGGCCGGCGCCAACGTCGCCATGCGGGTGAACGGGGAGGAGATCCCAAGGCAGGAGGTGGAGGCGCTCGTGCGCCAGAACGTCAACCGCATAGCGCAGAGCTCCCAGGGCGCCCTGACGCCGGAGCTCGAGCAGCTTGTGCGCTCGAACTCGATCAGCCTGCTGGTGAATCAGACCTTGGTCGAGCAAGCGGCCGAGCGGCTCGGCTATCGCGTCGGTGACGCACAGGTGGCCGAGCAGATTCGTTCGGTACCTGACTTCCAAATCGATGGCGAATTCGATCGCCAGCTCTACGTCGACGCGCTCGCGGCCAACAACCGAACGGCGAGCGGCTTCGAGGCGCAGGTGCGCCAGGACATCGAGCGACGCCAGATCCTCGCGGCGCTGGAGCAGACCTCCTTCGTTACCACCGCTGAAGTTCAGCGGCGCGTGGCCCTGACCAACCAGACGCGCACCATCGATTACTTTCAGATTCCCGCAGGTGCCTTGGACGAAGTCGAGGTAGCCGACGAGGAGATCCAGACCCGCTACGAGGACTTCGCCGACGTATACACGCAGGCGGAGACGGTGGAGGTGCAGTACGTGGAGCTGCTCCTCGCCGACGTGGCCCAGGGCATCGAGATGGACGAGGCCGAGCTGCTCGAGGCCTACGAGGCGGACAAGGAGCTTCGATACCTCACCCCCGAGGAGCGTAGCGTGAGCTACATCCTGGTGGAGGGGACGGACGAGCGTTCCCCGATCGAGGCGCGCGAGCTGGCAGCGGACTTGGTGACGCAACTCGACAACGGTGCTGACTTCGCCGAGTTGGCGGCCGCCCTGAGCGAAGACGCTTCCATCATCTCCGGCGACCTCGGCTGGGTGCTGCCGGACGGCCTCGACCCCGCGCTCAGCGAGGCGGCCTTCGCGGCCGATGCCGGGGCGGTGACCGGCCCGGTGCAGACCAGCTTCGGCTGGCACGTGCTCAAGGTGAACGAGGTGCGCGGCGGTGACCTCACGCCCTTCGAGGAGGTGCGCGAGCAGATCCTGTCGCAGCTGCAGGAAGAACGCGCCGAGGGTTTGTTCATCGATAGAGGCGACGAACTCGCCGAACTCGTGTTCCAGAACGCAGGCAGCCTGGAGCCGGCCGCCGAAGCCCTCGCGCTGGATTTGAAAACCGTGGCGGGCGTCAGCGAGATCGCCGGCGCCGCCGTCGCGTCGAACCCGGATGTGCGACGAGCGATCTTCTCGCCGCCCGTTCTCGAAGACGGCCTGAACAGCGACGTGATCGAGCTCGAGTTCGGGCACCTGGTCGCCGTTCGTGTGATCGACCGGACGCCCGCGAGCCTGCGCCCCCTCGAGGACGTGCGCGACAGCATCGTATCGGTGCTCTCCGCGCAGAAGGCTCAAGAGGCCACCGCCGCACTCGGGGAGGAGATCGAGGCTCGCGTACGCGATGGCGAGTCTTTGGAGGCGATCGCGGAGGAGCTCGAGTCGGTGCAAGCGCCGGCCCTCGCCGTCGACATCACCCGTCGCTCTCGCGACGTGCCGTCTCAGCTGGTCACGGAGGTGTTCGCACAGCCCGAACCCGTCGAGGGGAGTGATCCTGTGGTCGGGGGCGTTGCGTTGTTCGGTGGCAACTACGCCATCTACCGCCTCACGGGGGTCAAGGACGGCGAGCTGTCAGCGGAGGAGGGCGCCAGCCTGCGCGCACAGCTTACGCGCGAGGCCGCCAGCCAGGAGTTCGAGGGCTTCGTGCAGTCCTTGCGCGAGCAGGCCGACATCTTCGTGGCCCGCGACTATCAGGAAGGCGCCACCCCTTAGGCGGCGCGCGCCTGGGGTCGGTCGTGCAGTCGCCACGACCGACCTGACGACACCGTTAGTCGTCCATCATCATGGCGACGGTGCTGTAGCCACCGTCGACGTACAGAATCTCCCCGGTTACACCGGCCGCCATATCCGAGAGCAGGAACGTGGCGGCGTTGCCGACGTCTTCGATGGTGACGTTACGCCGCAGGGGCGTGTGCGACGCGACGTGCGACAGCATCTTGCGGAAGCCGCCGATGCCGGCTGCGGCGAGGGTCTTGATCGGCCCTGCGGATACGCCGTTGACCCGAATGCCGCGCGCCCCGAGATCTGCGGCCAGGAAGCGCACATTCGCTTCCAGGCTGGCCTTGGCCAAGCCCATCACGTTGTAGTTGGGCACGGCACGCACGGCGCCGAGGTAGCTCAGGGTGACCACGCTCCCGCCGTGCTCGCTCATCATCGGCAGGGCTCCGTTCACCAGCGCGGTGAGGGAATAGCTGGAGATGTCGTGGGCGATGCGAAAGCCCTCGCGCGAGGTCTGTTCGGCGAAGCTGCCTTGCAGCTCTTCCTTCGGCGCGAAGGCCACCGAGTGCACGAGGGAGTCGAGGCGGTCCCAGTGCTGACCGAGCTCCGTGAACACCTGGCGGATCTGCTCGTCCTCGGCCACGTCCAGGGGGAAGCACAGGGATGAGCCGAGCGCCTGCGCCATCTTGCGCACGCGCGGTTCGAGCTTTTCGTTCTGGTATGTGAAGGCGAGTTCCGCGCCTTGCTCGTGCAGTGCCCGCGCGATGCCGAAGGCGATGGAGCGTTCGGAGGCGAGTCCCACGACGAGGGCCCGTTTTCCTTCCATCATGGCCATGTGATTCCCCAGGAGTGCTGAAACGAAAGCGCGCAGTATGGCGGCCCGATTCCCATGCCGCCAGCCTACGTCACGAGGCACGACTTGTTATGCTCGCTCCCATGAGGTTCACCGGGGCCCGGTCGGGTCCGCAGGAGAGAGGTAACGTGAGCAACCCGCAGCAGTGGCTCGAAAGCCCCCTCGGGACGGCGATGCTGGAGCAGGAGTGCGCCCTGACCGCCGAGGTGTTGGGGCGGATGTTCGGTTTGCAGCTGGTGCAGCTCGGGCAGTGGGGGCCGCCGGGCGCGCTGATCGAACAAGCGCGCACGGCCTACGCGAGCGTCATCGCCCACGGGGGCGATGAGAACACTGTGGCGTTGCACAGCGATCCCGCCCACCTGGCACTGGCGGCCACCAGCGTCGACGTCGTGGTGTTGCCCCACACCTTGGAACTGCACGATTCGCCGCACCAGGTGCTGCGCGAGGCTGAACGCGTGTTGGTCGGCGAAGGCCGCCTGGTGGTGTTGGGCTTCAACCCCATGAGCCTGTGGGGCGCGCGCCACGTGCTTACGCGAGGCCGGTTTCCGGCCGGGGCGCAGCGGCTGGTGGCGGAGCATCGCTTGAGCGACTGGCTGAAGCTCCTCGGCTTTGAGATCGAACGGGTGGCGTGGCACAGCTACCGCCTGCCCGTGCACAACGTGGTGCCGAACGGGGAAGGGCGCCTGGAGCGACTGCGACCGGCCCTGCGGCCCAGCCTGTTGGCCGGCGGCTACCTGCTCACGGCGCGCAAACGCGTCTACTCGATGACCCCGGTGCGGCCCGTGCTGGTACCAAAAAAGGCCGTGTTGGGCGGCCTCGTCAGCTCCATACCGCGCCAAGGGGTGGCGGCGCTCGATAAGCCGCCGAGCGAGCCGCGCCGTTGAACGCTGCCGTCGATGCCGACGTCGAGATCTACACCGACGGCGCCTGCAGCGGAAATCCGGGCCCCGGCGGTTGGGGGGCGTTGCTCACCGCCCGCAATGGGACCACCCGCGAGCTCTCGGGGGCGGAGCCCCAAACCACCAAACAATCGCATGGAGCTGCTGGCTGCCATTCGAGCGCTGGAGGCCCTGAAGCGCCCCTGCCGCGTGGTGCTGCACACCGACTCCACCTACGTACGCCAGGGGATCACCGAGTGGATCGCCAACTGGAAGCGGCGCGGGTGGCTCACGGCCGCTAAGAAGCCCGTGAAGAACCAGGATCTGTGGCAGATGCTCGACGCCGCGATGGCCCCGCACGAGGTGGACTGGCGTTGGGTCAAGGGCCACGCGGGAGTGCCCGGGAACGAGCGCGCTGACACCCTCGCGCGCGAGGCGATCGTTACCCTTCGCCAACCGTGATCCGCGACCCAATGCACGTGATCGGGTGTGGTGACTGGGCTACACTCCTCCCACTTGTCTTAATTCCTTAGATCACGCGGCGCGCGATGCGTTGCCGGAAAGGTTGGTTCTTTGCGTCAGATCGTGCTCGACACGGAAACCACCGGCCTCGAGCCCGAGCAGGGGCACCAGATCATCGAGATCGGCTGCGTGGAGTTGATAGACCGCCGACGCAGCGGGCGTACCTTTCACCGCTACCTGCGGCCAGATCGGGAGATCGACCGGGCTGCGGTTGATGTGCACGGGATCGATGCGGCCTTCCTCGCGGACAAGCCTCGTTTTGCCGAGGTGGCGAGCGAGTTTTTGGAATTCGTCCGAGGCGCCGAACTGATCATCCACAACGCCGACTTCGACATCGGCTTCCTGGATGCAGAGTTCGCGCGCTTGGACACGGGGCACGCGCCGCTGCGCGAGGTGTGCCCGGTGCGAGACACGCTGCTCCTGGCGCGACGTCTGCACCCAGGCCAGCGCGCAAGCTTAGACGCCCTCTGCGGTCGTTACGGCATCGACAATTCCCGTCGGGAACTGCACGGTGCCCTGCTCGACGCGCAGATCCTGCTCGACGTCTACCTGGCGATGACGGGCGGACAGGTGGCCCTTTCCCTCGACGCCAATGACGGCAGCGGAGCGAGCGCTGGGAGTGCGCGACGGCGAATCGATCGGTCGGCGATCACCCTGGTGGTGCGTCGGGCGACTGAGCAAGAACGTCAGGCGCACGAGGTTCGGCTCGATGGCCTGGAGAGTAGGTGCGGTAGTGCCAGTGTTTGGCGACGGTTGGAAGGAAAGCTAAATGGCGAACTCGATAACGGCGGAACTCTGGGATAACTTCCTCGGCAGTTCGCCGGGGTGGTACAAGAAGGCGATCGTCGGATTCCTGATCCTCAATCCGATCGTCTTCCAGATCAATCACGGGCTGGCCGGCTGGCTGCTCGTCGGCGAGTTCATCTTTACCTTAGCCATGGCGCTGCGCTGCTATCCCCTGCAGCCCGGCGGGTTGCTCGCCGTGGAGGCGGTCGCCATCGGCATGACCTCCGCGCACACGGTGTACGAGGAGACGGTGACCAACTTCCCCGTCATCCTGCTACTGATCTTCATGGTCGCGGGCATCTACTTCCTGCGCGAGCTGTTGCTGTTCATCTTCACCAAGCTGGTGCTGGGGCTGAAGGGCAAGAAGCCGCTGTCGCTCGTGTTCCTGCTGGTCGCGGCGGTGCTCTCCGCGTTCCTCGACGCGCTCACGGTCACCGCCGTGGTGATCACGGTGGCCCTCGGCTTCCATGCTGTCTACCACAAGGTCGCTTCCGGTAAGCACTTCCACGCGGACAATCACGATCACACGGCGGATCACGATGTCGGCGACAACCACCGCGCGGATCTCGACCAGTTCCGCGCCTTCCTGAGGCAGCTCGTGATGCACGCGGCCATCGGCACGGCGCTCGGTGGCGTGGCGACCCAGGTGGGTGAGCCGCAGAACCTGTTGATCGCGAAGAAGCTCGGCTGGGACTTCATCGAGTTCTACCTGGCCGTCGCTTACGTATCGATCCCCGTGCTCTTCGCCGGCATGGCCGTCTGCTGGGGCGTCGAGCACTTCCGCATCGGCGGCTACGGCGCCACCCTGCCCGCCAACGTGCGGCGCGTGCTGGAGGAGTACGACGCCGAAGAGACGCGCAAGCGTACGCCGAGCGATGTCGCCGTGCTCTGGGTGCAGGGCGCCACGGTGCTGTTCCTGGTGGTGGGTCTTGCCCTGCACTTGGCGGAAGTCGGCCTGATCGGGTTGACCGTGATCGTGCTTGCCACGGCGTTTACGGGGGTCATCCAGGAGGCGCGCATCGGCCATGCCTTCGAGGAGGCCCTGCCATTCACGGCGCTGCTGGTGGTGTTCTTCGCCATCGTGGGCGTGATCCACGATCAGCACCTGTTCGAGCCCGTCATCGAGTGGGTGCTGCATCAGCCCATCGACAGCCAGGCGCCGCTGTTCTTCATCGCCAACGGCGTGCTGTCCATGGTGAGCGACAACGTGTTCGTTGCGACTGTTTACATTTCCGAGGTCGAGGCGGCCTTCAACGCGGGCGAGATCAGCCGCGAGCACTTCGAGACGCTGGCAGTGGCGATCAACACGGGCACCAACATCCCCAGCGTCGCCACGCCAAACGGCCAGGCCGCCTTCCTGTTCCTGCTGACCTCCGCGTTGGCGCCGCTTCTGCGCCTGTCCTACATGAAGATGGTGCAGCTCGCGTTGCCCTACACCATCGTGCTCTCAATCGTGGCCCTGATCGCCGTGATTCTGGGCTGAGTCCCGCCCTCGCGTGCCCCCGATCGCCGTTGATCGGGGGCCGAAAAGGCCCAAGCGGGGCTTTGTGAGCATCGCCGCCGACGTCGCGGCTCGGGTGCGGTATATTCCGGCGCCTGTAAACATCCCGACCGTCATGAGGTGTCGAACGTGGAAGCTGCTAGCGCTGGGGAACCTGCCGCGCTATCCCATATGAAGGATCTGCGGGTCGCCGTGATCGGCCTCGGCTATGTGGGCTTGCCCCTGGCGGTGGCCTTTGGCCGTCAGCTGCCGACGGTCGGCTTCGATATCAATGCCCAGCGGGTCGACGAACTGCGCGGTGGCCACGATCGCACCCTCGAGGTGGATGCGGACGAGCTTGCCGCCTCGGAGCACCTGAGCTACAGCGCCGACCTGGAGGCGCTGCGTGCGTGCAACGTCTTCATCGCCACCGTGCCGACGCCGATCGACGGTAACAAGCGACCCGATCTGACCCCGCTGATCCGCGCCAGCGAGACCATCGGTAAGGTGCTCGGTCGGGGCGATGTGGTGATCTACGAGTCCACCGTCTACCCCGGCGCCACGGAGGAGGTCTGTGTGCCAGTGCTGGAGCAGATGTCCGGCCTGCGCTACAACCACGACTTCTACGCCGGCTACAGCCCTGAGCGCATCAACCCCGGTGATCGCCAGCATCGCATCAACAACATCGTCAAGGTCACCGCGGGCTCCACGCCTGAGGTCGCCTCCCTGGTAGACGACCTGTACCGGCTGATCATCGACGCGGGAACCTATCGTGCGGGCAGTATCCGCGTCGCCGAAGCGGCCAAGGTGATCGAGAACACCCAACGCGACGTCAACATTGCGCTGATCAACGAACTCGCCCTGATCTTCAACCGCCTCGGCCTCGACACCGAGGAGGTGTTGGAGGCCGCGGGCACGAAGTGGAACTTTCTGCCCTTCCGTCCTGGTCTGGTGGGCGGGCATTGTATCGGCGTGGATCCCTACTACCTCACACACAAATGCCAGGAGGTGGGCTATCACCCGGAGATGATCCTCGCGGGGCGTAGGATCAACGACAACATGGGGCTGCACGTCGCGGGGGAGTTGACGCGGCTGATGATGCGCCGGCGGTTACACGTGACCGGCTCACGCATCTTGATCATGGGGCTCGCGTTCAAGGAGAACTGCCCGGACGTGCGCAATACCCGCGTGGTGGATGTCATGCGTGAACTGGAGTCCTACGGGGCGACGGTCGAGGTACACGACCCATGGGTGGACGCGGCCGAGGTTGAACTCGAGTACGGCTTGTCCCCGGTCAAGACACTGGAGCCCGGCGCCTACGATGCGATCGTGGTGGCGGTCGCCCATCGTCAGTTCCAGGAGATGGGGGTCGAGGCGATTCGCGCCCTCGGTAAGTCCAACCACGTGCTCTACGACATCAAGTACGCGCTGCCAGCTGAGCAGGTGGACGGTCGGCTCTGAGCTCGCGCCCAGCCAGTCACAATCTAACGGAGAAGGCACGCGCATGAAGATCATGGTTACCGGAGCCGCGGGCTTCATCGGGTTCCATACGAGCAAGCGTCTGCTCGAGCGCGGGGATGAGGTGATAGGTGTTGACAACCTCAACGACTATTACGATCCGAGCCTGAAAGAGGCGCGCCTTGCCCAGCTGACCGATCATGCGAATTTCCGCTTCGAGCGCCTGTCGCTGGAGGATCGCGATGGCATGACGGACCTCTTCGCCAGGGTAGGCGCGCAGCGCGTGATCCACCTGGCTGCCCAGGCCGGCGTACGCTACTCGCTGGAGAACCCCCACGCCTACATCGACAGCAACGTGGTGGGCACCACGAATATCTTGGAGGGCTGTCGCCACAACGGCGTCGAACACCTCGTCTACGCCTCGTCGAGCTCGGTCTACGGCGCCAACGAGACCCAGCCCTTCTCGATCCACCACAACGTGGACCACCCCCTGTCCCTCTACGCAGCCACCAAGAAGGCCAACGAACTGATGGCGCATACCTATGCGCATCTCTACGGCCTGCCTGTCTCGGGCCTGCGCTTCTTCACCGTGTACGGCCCCTGGGGCCGACCGGACATGGCCCTGTTCCTGTTCACACGGAACATCTTCGAAGGCAAGCCCATCGATGTCTTCAATCATGGCCACCATCGCCGTGACTTCACCTACATCGACGACATCGTCGAGGGCGTGATTCGGGTGATGGACCGGGTGGCGACGCCGAACGAGGCGTGGGCGGGCACCCACCCCGATCCCGGCACCTCATCTGCGCCCTATCGCTTGTACAACATCGGCAACAACTCACCTGTCGAACTGATGCGCTACATCGAAGTGATCGAGGAATGCATCGGGCGCAAGGCGCAGAAGAACTTGCTACCGATGCAACCCGGTGACGTGCCCTCCACGGCGGCGGATATCGAGGATCTCGCCGCCGATGTCGGCTACCGGCCGTCCACACCGGTTGAGGTGGGGGTCGCCCGTTTCATCGAGTGGTACCGCGACTACTACGGCGTGTGATGCCCACCGGCTAGCGCCCCGAAGCCGTACTCTCCGCAAGAGCTTGCGAAAGCGACGTCGTTGCGTCGCTGAGCGCCGCTACGTAATATCGCCGGGTTTAGCGGCGGATCTCTGCTCACGCGCCTTCTGCCCCAAGGAAGGTTGCGATGCTCACCCGCCCCACCCGTATCAAAAGCTTTGAGGGACCCATCAGCGGAATGGTCGAGCAAACCCCCGTATCGAGAACCCTCCACCGCCATGCTGCCGTGCTGTTGCTGGCGATGTCGATGCTGGCGATCTTCCTCCCGGCGTCGAGCCAGGCCCAGTCAGTCTCTCCAGCCCAAGTCCAGCAGCTGATGAACCTGCCGCCAGCGGAGCGGGAACGGTTGATGCAGTCGCTAGGTATTTCGGCCAGCGATCTCGCCGCTCTGCTGCCCCCGGGGGCCTTGCCGGAAGGGAGTGGCGATCCGAGCAGCGATGCACTCGATCAAGCGAACCCACTGTTGCTCGAGCCAGAGGCGGAGTTGCCGTCCGAGACGACCGAGGAGTCCTTGATGCCGGGGTCCACGGTGTTGGTGGGCTTCAACCCCGTCGACCCTCGCGTCTTGGATACAGACAACACGGACGAGGATGTGGACCGCTTGCCGCGCTTCTTGATGGACCTCGTGGGCCGGCGAAGCTACGAGCTTGATCGCTACGGCGTGCTTCACCTGCAGAACGTCTTCCACATCGAGCTCGCCGGGCTAACGGCCGAGCAGGCGGCCATGCGCATCCAGGCAGAGCCTGGCCTGGACAGGTTCGACGTGTCCGTGGAACTGCTGTCGTTGGTGAGCACCGGCGCCGACGCCTTGACGTTGTACGGCAGCGAGTTCCTGTCGCGTGCGGACGCACTCCTGTTCAACCCGACGGCGACGGCGGTGCCGGGCAACTATGTGGTGGGTCCGTCCGATGTGATACTCATCAGCCTCTACGGTTCACAGAACGAGAGCTTCGAACTCACCGTCGATCGTGAGGGACGAGTGTTGGTGCCGCAGATCGGCCCAGTCACCGTTGCCGGGCTGCCCCTCGATCAGGTGCGTGATGAGATCCGCACGCAAGTCTCCGAGCAGATGATCGGCGTCAACACCACCGTGACCATCAAGCGCCTGCGGGCGATCCAGGTGCTCATGGCCGGGGACGTAAAGGGTCATGGCGTACTCACCGTGGACAGCCTGACCACCATCACGAATGCGCTGCTCTTGAGTGGGGGTGTGGAAGAAAACGGGTCCCTGCGCGGCGTGCAACTGAAACGCGACGGCCGCGTGGTGACCACACTCGATCTCTACGACCTGCTGCTACGCGGTGACACGCGCAACAACCAGCGCTTGCGCGACGGAGACGCGGTGTTCGTGCCGCCGATCGGACCGGTGGTAGGCGTGGAGGGGGCCGTCAATCGCCCCGCGCGCTACGAACTACGCGGCGAGACCACGGTAGAGCAATTGCTGGCACTCGCCGGCGGGTTGAGCGCGGATGCGCGGCTGGATAACGCCCGCCTGGAGCGGGTTCTGCCTAGCGGCGTGCGCACGGTGATCGATGTCAACCTGGGCGCCGACGCCGGTCGACGGGAGATCTTGCGCAACGGGGACGTGTTGCGTGTGATTCCGGCGCAACGGGTGGTTCGCGGTGTCGTCTCCCTCGAGGGGCATGTGCGCGAGCCACGCGAGTTCCAGTGGCGTGAAGGGCTTCGCTTAACCGATGTGATCACGTCGCCGCAAGATCTGCGGGAATTTGCTGATACCAACTACGTGCTCATCAGGCGGGCAGATCGCGCTGGCAAGCTGTCGGTGGCGACGGCCAACCTACGCGAGGCGTTGGTCGCCCCACGCAGCGATGCGAATCCCCTGCTACAACCCCGTGACCGGATCACGGTGTTTCAGCTCAACCGCGATCGTTCCGGGGTGATCGACCCCCTGCTCAAAGCCCTTGGCGATCAGGGCGAGTTCGGAGAACCCACCCCGGTGGCAACGGTGGCGGGCGAAGTCATGATCGCGGGCCGCTATCCGGTGGTGTCAGGTATGCGCATCGGCGACCTGCTGCGCGCCGCAGGAGGGCTATCGCAAAACGCCTTTACCAGCGATGCGGTGCTGACTCGGCGCGTCATCGTGCCAGGGCAGGATGCAGCCACGCGTTTCATCTCGATCGATCTGGATAGCGTACTCGCGGGTGACGAGGCTGCGGATCTCGTACTGCAGGCGCGTGATCACCTGTTGGTCAAGGCGGTTCCGGCGATCGGCAATACTGACACGGTCACCCTGAGCGGTGAGGTCCGTTTCCCTGGCACCTACCCGGTGGCACGCGGCGAGACGTTGGCCGACCTGGTGGCCCGCGCCGGTGGGCTCACGGACTACGCCTTTCCAGCGGGTGCCACCTTTACGCGGGTGGGCCTGCGCAACCGTGAGCAGGAACGCTTGGAGCAGTTGGCGCGTCGCCTCGAGTCGGATCTCGCGGTTGCCGCTGTGCAGGGCGCGCAATCCCCGACGGGGGGCGCCAACGCTGGGGAGGCCTTGCGCCTCGGGCAGGAACTGCTCGCGCAGATTCGCGCCACCCCCGCGGTCGGCCGATTGGTGATCGACCTCGATCGCTTACTTCGAGACGGGCATGGTTCGCCGGCTGATCTCGTGTTGCGCAATGGCGATCGGCTCATCGTGCCTGAGCTGTCACAGGAGGTTACGGTCATCGGTCAGGTACAGTTCCCGGGCTCACATCTGTTCGACCCGAACAAAGCGCTTGATGACTACCTGGACAAGGCCGGTAGCGTCACCAAGCAAGCCGATAGCAAACGTATCTACGTGGTGCGCGCGAACGGTGAGGTGGTGACCTCGAAGAACTCACGCTGGTTCCGGAGCGGGCAGATTCCGATCGCCTACGGCGACACCATCGTGGTACCGCTGGATGCGGATCGCATGCGGCCCCTGGCACTGTGGAGCACGATCTCCAGCGTGTTGTATCAGCTTGGCTTGTCTGCCGCGACTGCGAGGGCTGTCGGCGTCTTCTAGGCGCCTTGAGGTTGCTGTCAACGTAAGCGGTAGCGTTGCTACCGCTTCAGGCCTGCGCGTCGATGGCGGCGAGTAGCTCCGCAGTCTTCTCTTGCATCAAGGCGACGTCACCTCGGCTCTCCACGTTGAGACGCAGTAGCGGCTCTGTGTTGCTGGCGCGTAGGTTGAAGCGCCAGTCTGTGAAGGTGAGGCTGAGCCCGTCCACCGATTCCTCGCTGAGCGCCCCAACGCGGTAGCGCTTGCCGATGGCGTCGATCACCGCGGCGGCGTCCGTCACGCGGCGGTTGATCTCGCCGCTGGCGGGGAACTTGGCGATCCGCTCATCCACCAGGGCCGCGAGCGTTTGTCCGCTTCGCCCCATGATCTCGGCGATCAGCAGCCACGGGATCATGCCGCTGTCCGCGTAGGCGAAGTCGCGGAAGTAGTGATGGGCGCTCATCTCACCCCCATACACCGCGTCCTCGGCGCGCATACGTTCCTTGATGAAGGCGTGGCCTGCCTTGGTCTGCACGGCCGTGCCACCGGCGTTGCTCACCACATCAACCGTGTTCCAAACCAGGCGCGGATCGTGAACGATGCGCGCCCCGGAGTCCTTGGCCAGGAATGCGCTCGCCAGCAAGCCGACGATGTAGTAGCCCTCGATGAAGCGGCCCTTGTGATCGAAGGCGAAGCAGCGATCGAAGTCACCGTCCCAGGCGAGGCCGAGGTCGGCGCCGGTCTCGAGGATGGCCTCGGTGGTGGGCGCACGGTTTTCGGGCAGGAGCGGGTTGGGCACACCGTTCGGGAAGCTGCCGTCGGGGTCGTAGTGCAGTTTGATGAACTCGAAGGGCAGTAGCGGCTCGAGGGCGTCGAGCACAGCACCGGCGGTGCCATTGCCTGGGTTCACGACGATCTTGAGTCGCGGAAGCTGCTCGGGATCGACGTAGCTGAGCAAGTGTTGAATGTAGGCCGCGCGGCTATCGTAGGGTTGACGCGTGCCGGGCTGCGCCGTGGCCGCAGGGAAGTCACCTGCCTCGGCGAGGCGGCGGATGTCCTCCAACCCCGTATCGCGGCTCAAGGGCCTGGCGCCCTCGCGCACGAGCTTCATGCCGTTGTAGTCGGGCGGGTTGTGGCTGGCCGTGACCATGATGCCGCCGTCAAAGCCACCGTCGAAGCACGCGAAGTAGATCTCCTCCGTGCCGCACAGGCCGATGTCGCTCACCGCCACGCCACTCTCGGTGAGGCCGCGGGCGAGGGCGTCGGAGAGGGCGTCGCTCGAGGCACGCATGTCGCGGCCGATCACCACGGACTTGGGGTTCAGGTGGGCGGCGTAGGCGCGACCGATGCGCCAGGCGATGTCTTCGTCCAGCGTGCCGGGCACCTGCCCACGAATGTCGTAGGCCTTGAAGCAATCGATCTGACGATGCATGGCTATTCGGCCCGTCCGTAGTGGTCCTGGAAGCGCACGATGTCGTCCTCGCCTAGGTAGCTGCCCGACTGCACCTCGATCAACTCCAGCGGGAGCTTGCCGGGATTCGCCAAGCGATGCTGGGTGCCGATCGGTATGTAGGTGGATTGGTTCTCCGTGAGCAGGAACACCTCATCCCCGCAGGTGACCTCCGCCGTGCCGCTCACCACGATCCAATGCTCGGCGCGGTGGTGGTGCATCTGCAACGAAAGCTCCGCGCCGGGCTTCACGGTGATGCGCTTGACCTGGAAGCGGCTGCCGGTGTCGACGCTGTCGTAGGAGCCCCAGGGGCGGTACACCTCGCGGTGCAAGCTCGCTTCTTCGCGCTGGCGCGCCTTGAGGGCGTTCACCAGCTTCTTGACGTCCTGGGCCTTGGCCTTCGGTGCCACGAGCACAGCGTCGGCCGTTTCCACGATCACGTGGTCCTCAACGCCGACGGCGGCCACCAAGCGATGCGAGGCGCGCACGTAGCTGTTGTTGGTGTCCTCGAGGAGTACGTCGCCGGTGCTCACGTTGCCTTGCGCGTCGGGTTGGCTGGCGTCGCAGAGCGATGACCAGGTGCCGACGTCGCTCCACCCTGCGTCCATAGGCACGACCACCGCGTGGTCCGTCTTCTCCATCACCGCGTAGTCGATCGAGTCGCTGGGGCAGGCGGCGAAGGCCTCCTCTTGCAGGCGAACGAAGTCGAGATCGCCGCTCGCGTTCGCGCAAGCCTGCTCGCAGGCGTGCGCCATTTCAGGCGCGAAGCGTGTCAGCTCCTCGAGGTAGCGGCGGGCGGAGAACATGAACATGCCGCTGTTCCACAGGTAATCGCCGCTCGCCACGTAGCCGTCGGCGGTGGCCTGATCGGGCTTCTCCACGAACTGTGCGACCTCTCGGAAACGTTCGCCGTCAGCGGCCACGGCAGCGCCCGAGCGGATGTAGCCGTAGCCCGTTTCGGCCCGGGTCGGCGTGATGCCGAAGGTCACCAGGTGGCCCTCTCGCGCGGCTGTCGCTGCTTGCTCGACCGCGGCACGGAAGCGCTCGTCATCGAGGATGACGTGATCGGCTGGCAGCACCAGCAGGGTGGTGTCCTCCTCGTCGCCGTCCGCCTGGGCCAGCCAGTGATAGGCCGCCACGGCGACCGCTGGCGCTGTGTTGCGCCCGACGGGCTCGAGGAGGATCGCCTGCGCGGCGTGTTCGATCTGGCGTAGCTGCTCGGCGACCAGGAAGCGATGGGCGTTGTTGCAGACCACCATGGGTGCCTCGAGCCCCGCAACTCCCTGCAGGCGCAGCACGGTGTCCTGGAGCATGGTGCGGTCGGACACCAAGGGCAGGAGCTGCTTCGGGTACAACTCGCGTGACATCGGCCACAGGCGCGTGCCTGAGCCGCCTGAGAGCACCAGAGGAGTGATGGTCATCTTCGGATACCCCGGGGTCGGCATGGTGGCGGGCGTTGCCGCCGCCTTACCTTTTTGTTAATTGAGGATCGGTTCGCGGCCCACCGAGTGGTACTTGAAGCCTAGCGTGTCCAGGAGTGCCGGATCGTAGAGGTTGCGACCGTCGAAGATCAGCGGCTCGGCCAGATCCTGCTTGATGCGATCGAAGTTCGGGCTGCGGAACTCATTCCACTCAGTGATGATCACGAGCGCGTTAGCCCCTTCGAGGGCATCCATCGCACTCTCACACAGGGTGAGGCCGGCTTGATCCGGGTACAGTCGAGCGGCTTCGCTGCGAGCCACCGGGTCGTAGGCGCGCACCTTGGCCCCGGCTGCCCAGAGGGCCTCCATCAACACGCGGCTGGGCGCTTCGCGCATGTCGTCCGTGTTGGGCTTGAAGGCGAGGCCCCACAGGGCAAAGGTCTTGCCCGAAAGGTCACCGTCGTATTGGGCCGTGATTTTCTCGAACAGGCGCTCCTTCTGCCGATCGTTCACCGCGTCCACGGCTTCTAGGAGTCGGGCCGGGTAGTTGAGGTCTTGGGCGGTTCGGATGATGGCGGCTACATCTTTCGGGAAACAGGATCCGCCGTAGCCGGCGCCGGGGTAGATGAAGTGGTAGCCGATGCGCGGGTCGGAGCCGATGCCCTTACGCACCTGTTCGATGTCCGCACCGCAGCGCTCGGCGATGTTGGCCATCTCGTTCATGAAGCTGATCTTGGTGGCCAGCATCGCGTTGGCCGCGTACTTCGTCAGCTCGGCGGATCGGATGTCCATCATGATCAGGCGGTCGCGGCTGCGGGTGAAGGGATCGTAGAGCGCGCGCAGCAGCTCGCCGGTGCGCGGATTGTCCGCACCGACGATGATCCTATCGGGCTTCATGAAGTCGCTGATCGCCGCGCCTTCCTTCAAGAACTCGGGGTTGGAGACCACATCGAAGACCACGTTGGCGTCACGCTTGGCCAGCTCCGCGTCGATGGTCTCGCGGACGCGGTCGGCGGTGCCCACGGGTACCGTCGACTTGTCGATGACGATGCGGTAATCGTTCATATGCTGGCCGATGCTGGAGGCGACGCTCAGCACGTACTGCAGGTCCGCGGAGCCGTCCTCGTCTTGGGGCGTGCCCACGGCGATCACCTGGAACAACCCGTGCTCGATGGCCTCGGTCACGTCCGTGGTGAATTCGAGGCGACCGGCGGCGACGTTGCGCTCCAGCATGTCGGCCAGGCCTGGCTCGTAGATGGGCAGTTCGCCCCGCTTCAAGCCCTCGATCTTTGCCGCGTCCACATCCACGCAGACCACATGGTTGCCGGTCTCCGCAAAGCACGTGCCTGTGACGAGGCCCACATACCCAGAGCCGAAGATAGTGACATTCATCAGTAGGAGGTTCCTTCGCTCAAGCCCGACGGGGCGAACAGGGAGTCGCGGAGTGTACCGTTGTGCCGCCACAAAGCGCGAGTGCACTGTTCCCAGGGCGCAAATCCGGTGGAAATTCGATATCCGCAGCGGTTGGTGCACCTGTTGGGGGCTGGCTACAATCAGGCTGAATGAGTACGCAACCAAGCCCGCAGCTGACGGTCGACACCTTCACGCCCTTCGATAGCGCGGCGGAGGTGCTCGCCCCCGGTGTGCGTGAGGCCCACGCCCCGGCTCCCGGGGTGGGGGAACTCGGCCCGCGGGACTCGCTTGCCAACGGCGAACTCATCGACCGCCTGGTCGGGGATGTGCAGTGGATGCGCTTGGCCTTCCAGTCGCGCTACCGGCCCCTGCGCCCCGGCCGTCGAGCCTGGGTGGTGACCGCCCCAGATCGCGGCTTCGGCAAGACCCACTTCTTCAACTCCCTGGCCCAACGCCTCGACGGCGACGCCGTGGTGGTGGCCGTGGGGCCCGGCGCCGTGCCGGGCAACACATCCTACTGGGAGCGCGGTGCGCTCGGCGCCCTAATGCAGGCCCTCGACCGGGCGGAGGCGGGCGGCGCCCTGGCGCCGGCCACCCCCGCCACCGGCAACCAAGCGGCCAGCCAGGCCATCGAGTCCCACTGGACGGCGCTCGCGCGGGGGGTGCTGGCCGGGGCCGTGCGCGAACTGTTGGCGGCCTCGGCGGAGCGGGCGGGCGATCGCACGCCGGCCTCGAAGCATCTGCAGGAAGCCGCCCAACGCCTACCGCCCGAGCTCAAGCGGACGTCGCACTGGAAGGCCCTGCTCGATCACGTGCTCAGCAAGCCGACCCTGCTCGAGGCAGTCGCGGACGCCCTGCGTGACCGCGGCGTGGTCACCCAAGCCCGTCTGAGCACGTGGCTGAACGTCTTTCACACGTTGCTGTTCGCGGACGACCTGGAGCTGCGGGCGGCCTGCCGGCGCTGGATCGGGGGCCGCCCGGTGGCGACGGATCTGTGCGATCAGATGGGCGTGGCTGAGTGCGATCGCCTGGTGCTGGAGGGGGACGGAGAGATCGCCCGGCAGCAGGCCCTCGAGCGCATCGCCGATCTGTCCCACTTCGCCGCCTTCTACGTGCCCCTGGTGTTCTGCGTCGAGCACCACGAGCCGGTGAGCGGCGGGGGCGCGGACGACGCGACGGGGCGCTCGCGCCGTCCGCTGCCTCGCGAGCAGGATCCCTTGGCGCACATGCTCGAGGCAATGGCGCCCTCGCTGGCCCACGCGGTGTTGGTGCTCGCCCTGGATCAGGTCGCCCATGCGCGCTGCGATGCCCAGTGGAGCGGCGATCTCAAGACCCGTTGGCGCGCGCCCATCTCCCTGCAGGGGCTGGGCGCTCTCGATGCGCAGCGCCTGGTGGACGCGCGCCTGCGCGCAGCGCGCGTCGACGGCACTACAGCCACCGCCATGGTGGGAGATGGGCAGTGGTTGCAAGCCCTGACGGCGGCCGCTTCGCACAATCCCACGCGGCTCAGCGCCCGGCGCTTCCTCGCCACCTGCGCCGAACGTTACCGAAGCGAGGTGTTGGGTGCCGAGCTATCGCCACCTGCGCCGAGCCCGGCGCCACCGCCCGATGTGCAGGCGTCCCCCACGCAGGGGCCGGGTGGTTCCTTCGCGGCGGCCTGGGAGACGGCGCGGGAGGAGGTCGGCGAGCCGACGCCCGTGCAGGTGCACGACGCGTTGGTCCCGCTCCTGCGGCTGCTCGGCGAGCAGGTGGAGGACATCGAGGTGGTGGCGGGGGATCCGCCGCTCACGCAGCTGGGTTGGCAAGGCGAGGGGATGCGCTACGGCATCGCCGTGGGGGTGGCCGATACGCGTCAGCGCTGGGGGCAGTTAGCCCGTCGCGCGTTGCTCGGCGAGCGGGCGGTGACCGTTTGCCTGCGATTGCCGGGGGAGATGGAAGTGCCCAATCCGGCCTGGCCCGTCGCCGCGTCGATGCTGGAACGGGCGATCAGCGCCGGTCGCCTACGCGTGGTGCGCTTGACCGACGAGCAGTGCCACCACGTCGCCGCGGCGGCCCTGCTGCACGAGCAACTCGAGCCCCGCCTCGATGGAGAGTCGCGCCAACACGCCTGGGCCCTTATCGGCGAACGCCTCAGCTGGCTGTCCGAGGCGATCCTGGCGGCCAAGGCCGAGGTCAAGACGACGCCGGCCGAGGACTGACCGCGTCGGCGCATGGCCACGCGCCTGCTCAGGGGCTAGCCGTGCCGATCGACCCCTCGAAGAGCTTCAGGATGCGACGGTACTGGTCCAACCAACTGGAGGCGTGCACGTAGCCGTGCGGCTCCAACGGGTAGGACGCGAGTTCCCAATCGGTCTTGCCCAGATCGATCAAGCGTTGCGCCAAGCGAACCGAGTCCTTGTAGAACACGTTGTCATCCAGCATCCCGTGGCTGATCAACAGATCGCCCTTCAAGCCCTCTGCGAACTCGATAGGTGAGCTGCGCAGGTAAGCCTCCGGATCCACCTGGGGCGTGTTGAGGATGTTGCTCGTGTAGGGATGGTTGTAATGAGCCCAGTCGGTGACAGGTCGCAGGGCGGCGCCGGCAGCGAACACCTCCGGTGCGTTGAACATCGCCATGAAGGCCATGAAACCGCCATAGGAGCCGCCGTACACGCCGATGCGCTGCGGATCCACGTCGTGCTCCTCCACCAGCCAGCGCACCCCGTCGATCAAGTCCTCGAGCTCCGGCGTTCCCATCTGGCGGTAGATCGCCGCGCGCCAGTCGCGGCCGTAGCCACGGCTGGCACGGTAGTCCATGTCGAGCACGTGGTAGCCGAGCGAGGTCAGCAGCGTGTGGAACATCTGCTCGCGGAAGTAGTAGGGGAACTTGTGGTGGGTGTTCTGCGTGTAGCCCGCGCCGTGCACGAAGAGCACGGCCGGGCGCTTGGCGCCCGCGGCCGGTGCCTCGCCCCGGGCCGGGTAAAATTTCGACCAGATCGGCGCCCCGGCGTCGTGGTGCGACGGCACGCCCACGTAGGTCGGCGGTTGCCAGAGGATGTCGCGGTAGGCGGCGGTGCGCGTGTCCGTTAGCTGGCGGACCAACCCGGTGCGGCCGTCGACCAGGGAGACCTGGGACGGGAGGTAGGGGCCGGAGTGGCGAACGAGCACATGACCCACGTCGCCAGGAAGGCGCGCGTAGTCCTCCACGCCCAGTAGCTCGGTCAGGCGCGTCAGGGAACCGTTGGCGAGGTCGATGCGGTAGAGATCGTGTTCGGTGGGGTGGGCGTGGTTGGTGATGGCGAGGACTGTGGCGCCATTCGCCTCGGGGGTCACCTGAGAGACTTCAAAGGTGCCGTCGGTGACCCGATGGAGCTTGCCGTCGCCCAAACTCACCGTGTACAGGTGGCTGTAGCCGGACTCCTCGGACAGCAGCCAGAGCGCGTCGGCCATGTCGCCCGGCACCCAACCGAAGTCGTTGAAGGAGTAGCTCACCCAGGCCGGGTCGTGGAGGCGGTGGCGTTCGGTGGTGGCCGGTGCGTCGCCGCGGGCGTCCACCGTGATCAGCCAGCGGTCCTTGTTGTCCACGGCGAACAGCTGGATCGCCGCCACTGCGTCGCGGCGGTGCCACTCCAGGGCGCTCACGTACACGGGGCGTCGGTTGTCCGCATCGTAGGGCGTGAGGTCTTGCGCGGTCTTGAGGTCGGCGAGGGGGTCGACGTCCGTGCCGCTCAGCACGGTGAGATCGATGGCGTGCTTGGTGTGGGTTTGAAGATCCAGTAGCCAGAGGCTCTGCCCCGCCCGTGCGTTGCGGCCGACGAGCTGGCGCACGTCCTCCACCTCCACGTAGCCGGAGCGGGTGACGAACTTCGGCATGTGGTCTGCCTTGCCTTCGTCCTCCTTCGCCGGACCGATCGCAGCCAATAGCCAGCGCCCGTCGGCCGACGGGGCGGAGGCGATCACGCGCTTGCCGGCGCCGAGGTACCAAGGTGCCGTCGGGCGACCGGTGTCCACCACGGCCGCGGCCCTCGCCTCTTCGTGGGCGGCGCGTTCGGCTTCGACCGCGTCGGCCACCTCGACGAAGAGGCGCACCTGATCGGCGGTGAGACTGTTCTCCTCGACCTCGTAGGGCGCGTCCTCGAACTTCAGCTGGGCGAGGGCACGGGCCACGCCGGTGTCGAGGTCTTGCTGCCACCAGCGACCGCCGCGGCGAAACTGCACGGTGCCAGGGTCCGCGCCGAAGCGCGGCGACGACACCGGCACGTCGGCACCCGCCAGCTGTCGCAAGCCGCCCGTTGCCAACTCGCGCAACCAGAGGCTGCCCTCACGGGTGAAGAGGGCGCGCTGCCCTTGCGCGTCGACTACCGGCGATGCGCCGTCGCTACCCGCCTGTGCGGCAAAATCGAGCACCTGCGTGTTGCCGCTGTCGAGACTCACGGCCACGATATCGGTCGCGTCAGAGCCTTCACGCTTCACCCGGTAGAGGGCTTGCGTGCCATCGAGCTGCCACCACACCGCTTGCACGGGGCTACCGATCCAATCCGGGTCCGCCATGATCTGCTCGAGATCGGGCGTCTGAGCGGCAGCGGCGCTCGCCATCGCGATCAGCACGGTGAGCAGGGACAGGCGGTGACCGCGCACGGCGGGAGTTGCGAGTGGCACGACGGGAGGCTCCAGCGGTGAATTCGCTGGCAAGCATACACGGCTTGCCGCGCCAGCCGGTCGCCGTTGCCGCCGTGCGGCCGATCCCCGTGCGGGGGGTGATCCGGCCTATACTGGCCGTGCATTTGCCAGTCCTGGATGCGGCGTCGGCGCCGCGCGTGGACCACAGGGAGCGTGATCGCGATGACCGTTGTGAGGGAACGCCGCTTCGGCGATTTCAACTGGGTCGATCTCTCTTCGCCGGACTACGCGGCGTCCAAGGCCTTTTACGCAGGGTTGTTCGGGTGGGACGCGATCGACCAGCCGTCACCCCCCGAGGGCGATCACGGCCCCTACGCCATGTTCGAACTCGACGGCGAAGTCGTGGCTGGCCTCGGGGAGCTACCGGAGGAGATGGTGGCCGCCGGGGCTCCCGTGTGTTGGAACGCGTACGTACACGTGGACGATCTCGATCGCGTGGTGGCCGAAGTGACCGCTCGCGGCGCGTCGGTGGTGGTGCCGCCGAGCGAGGTCGGTGAGCACGGCCGTCTCGCCTACTTTGCCGATCCGGAAGGTGCGGTGATCGCCCTGTGGCAGAGCGGCTCCCATTGCGGCGCGACGCGCGTCGATGAGCCGGGCACCCTGTGCTGGGCAGAGCTCGCCACCCGCGGACTGGACGCGGCATCGCGTTTCTACAGCGAAGTGTTCGGTTGGACCACGCACAAGCGCAACGCGGTCACCCCAGGGGGCTACCTCGTCGTGCACGATGGCACGGAAGACATCGCGGGCATGCTCAAGATGACGGCCGAGTGGGAAGACATGCCCGCCCACTGGTCGGTCTATTTCGAGGTGTCGAGCGCGCAGGAGTCCGCGGCCAAGGTGAAGGCCTTGGGCGGCGAGGTGAAGTACGGTCCCTTCGACGCACCAGGGGTCGGGCACATCGTCGTCTGCCAGGACAATGTAGGCGCCCACTTCTACCTATTGCAGCTAGACGAGCAGCGCAAGGCAGCGCGGCGCGTCTGACCACGCCGGAGAGTTAGTTCGATGTCTCACGCCCGATCAAGTCGCCGCTACCTGATGATCGCGTTCGCTGGTGTAGCGATGACGTGCGCCCTGTCCGCCCTCGCCCAGGCGGAGGAGCGCCTGGCGCTGGTGGGCGGGCGGCTCATCGACGGTTTCGGTCATGCGCCGATCGCCGACAGTGTCATTCTGATCGACGGCGACCGCGTGCAGGAGGTGGGTACAGTCGACACGCTCGCCGTGCCGGACGGCTACCGGGTGGTGTCCACGGAAGGCATGGATCTGCTGCCGGGGCTGTGGGAGAGCCACGCCCATCTGATGCTCAACGGTCACGCCAATTACCCCCATTGGCAGGCCACCTATCTCGATCGTTTAGCGGACGAGATCATGCCTGCCTCGGCGGTGCAGCTGCTACTGGCGGGCATCACGTCCGTGCGCGATCTCGGCGCCCCGCTCGAGCCTTCCATGTCCTTGAAGGCGCGGGTCGCTTCCGGTGAGCTGCCTGGGCCGAACCTGTACATGTCCGGGCCCTTCCTGCAGGCCGAGGTGGAGTCCTGGCAGACCGCCTATCGCTGGCCGGTGAAGACGCAGGCCGAGGCCCGCAAGCGCGTCGCTCAGCTGCACGAAGCAGGGATGGACATCGTCAAGTTGATCGATCAGGACAAGCTGCCGCTCGAGGTGGCGAAGACGATCGTGGAGGAAGCCCACGCCCGCGGCATGAAGGTGGTCGCGCACTCTCATCGGCCGAACGAGATTCGCGTGGGTATCGAGATCGGCGTAGATAACTTCGAGCACACGGGATTGACGACGGCGCCTGAGTATCCGCCAGATGTGATTGAGAAGCTGCGCGAACGCACAGCCACGGGGCGCGTCGCCGGCGGCCCTCTCTACTGGACGCCGACGGTGGAGGGCTTGTGGAACTTCGATCGCACGGTGGCTAATCCTGAGAAGCTGGACGGCGATTGCTGGCAGCGCGGCCTCAAGGACGACACGATCGCCGACATCCGTCGATCTATCGCCATGCCCGGCCAACTCGGCTACACGCGCCTGACGCCGCTGCGCAAGCCCACCTTGAAGCGCAAGATCGCTCAGCTGCGCGAGGCGGGCGTGGTGATCCTGGTGGGCACCGATAGCGGTATCCCCATGAAGTTCCATTGCCAGAGCACCTGGAACGAGTTGGACGTGTTGGTGCGGGTGATGGGGATGCCCGTGATGGATGTGATCCGCGCCGCGGTCTACTGGCCAGCGGTGATGATGGATGTTGAAGCCGATTACGGCACGGTTTCCGCCGGCAAGAAGGCGGATATCATCGGTGTGCGCGGCGATGTGCTCGAGTACATCAACCTGCTGCAGCACGTCGACCTCGTGCTCAAGGACGGGGTGATCTACAAGCAGGACGGGCGAGCCGTGGAAGCCTCCCTGGCGCCCGTCGACAGCGCGGGCGCTAGCGCGCGTTGAGCGATGCCTCGGCCGGCGCTCGCTGGCGCACCGGAATCTGGCGGCGCCTTTGGCTGCTGGTCAGCTCTGCGCTGATCCTGGTGGGCACCGGGGCGTTCGTGGGCTGCGCCTCCCTCGTGCGCGTGGCAGGGCCCGCTATCGGCGGGGCCGCCTTGTACCGCGCCCGCTGCGAGGAGCGCATCATCGCCCTGACCTTGGACGACGGGCCCGTGGTCGGCAGCACGGAAGCGTTGCTGGAGGTCCTCGCCGCCGCGGACGCTCACGCCACGTTCTTTCTCATCGGCGAGCGGGCCGAACTACACGGAGAGCTCGTCCAGGCGATCCTGGCCCAAGGTCACGAGATCGGTAACCACACCTTCCTCGAGGAACCCACCTTTCGCCTGGAGGACGCGCAGGCGCGGGCGAGCATCGAGCGCACCCACGAAGTGCTGTCGGCGTACACGGACATTCACTGGTTTCGTCCGGGCTCCGCGCGCTTCAACGATGAGATGCTGACGGTGGCCGCGGAGCTCGGCTACCAGATTGCCCTCGCTGACACGTTCCCCTACGACACCTTCATCACCTCGACCAATTTTCATGCATGGTACATCCGCCGTTCGGTGCGTCCGGGGTCGATCATCGTGTTGCACAACGCGCACGGGCGCGGGGTGCGGGCGGCCGAGACCTTGGGGCGCGTGCTCCCCTTGCTGCAGGAGGACGGCTATCGCGTGGTGAGCCTGAGCGAACTTGCCGCCGATCCCAGCTGCACCCTGCCCATCGAACCGCTCCCCGAAGTAGCCGAGAGCATGCCATGATCCTGCGACTGCGTTCCCTAGCTATCGTCCTATCAGTTGCCTTAGGAGCCATCCTGCCCGGCGTCGGTGCCGCGGCGGCGGACGGCATGGAAGTGGCGCGAGCCTGGCGCGAGCGCCACGAGGTGCAGATCCTGCAGGAGTTCAGCGAGTTTTTGCGCCTGCCCAACCGCGCCTCGGATACTGAGGACATCGAGCGAGTGGCGGCCTTCGCTCGCGATCGTCTGCGCGAAGTGGGCGTGCAGGCGGAGCTGCTGCAGGTGGAAGACGCCCCGCCGGTGGTGTTCGGTCGCCTCGACGTGGAGGGCGCCACGCGCACCCTCGGCATTTACGTGCACTACGACGGTCAGCCAGTGGACCCCCGCCGCTGGACCCACCCGCCCTTCGAGCCCACGCTCTACTCCGCCTCCATGGAGGCGGGCGGGAAGCCGATACCGATGCCGGAGGTGGGCGATCGGGTAGATCCTGAGTGGCGCCTCTACGCGCGCTCGGCGGGGGATGACAAGGCGCCGATCGCGGCGCTGCTGCCCACCCTGCGGGCGCTTGCGCAGAGCGACCTGCGCCCGAGTTCGAATCTCGTCTTCCTGTTCGACGGCGAGGAGGAGGCCGGCTCGCCGCACCTGGAGCAATACCTGCGGCGGTTCCAGCGCCGCTTCGAGGATGTCGACATCTGGCTCTTCTTCGACGGCCCCGTGCACCAGAGCGGGCGGCCGCAGCTCACCTTCGGCGTGCGCGGCGCGATGGGCATGGAGGTCACCGTCTACGGCGCCACCCGCAACCTGCACTCCGGTCACTACGGCAACTGGGCACCGGACACGCCCGCGGTATTAGCGCGCTTATTGGCCTCGATGAAAGACGAGCAGGGCCGGGTGCTGGTGGAGGGGTGGTACGACGGTGCAGATCCTGTGGGCGCCGAGGAGCTGACCGCCCTGGCCGATATGCCGGACTACGATGCGCAGCTGCGCACGGAGCTTGGCATCGCACGTAGCGAGGGGGCGCCGGCGACCCTGCCCGAACGATTGCTGCTACCGGCGCTGACCGTGCGCGGCCTCTCCAGCGGCAATACGGGTCGCCTCGCGCGCAACGTCATTCCGAACGAGGCGGTCGCCTCCCTCGGCATCCGCCTGGTGCAGGGCAACGAGCCGGCCCACATGGGGGATCTCATCGTGCGCCACATCGAGCGCCAGGGGTTCCACGTGGTGCGCGAGACGCCCGATCTGGCGACACGTCTGAAACACCCCCGCATCGCCAAGGTGACGGGTGGCCGCGATGGCTATCCG
Source organism: Pseudomonadota bacterium (assembly GCA_039815145.1). Lineage (NCBI taxonomy): Bacteria > Pseudomonadati > Pseudomonadota > Pseudomonadota bacterium. The sequence goes on along the minus strand of JBCBZW010000020.1, from coordinate 8,504 downwards.
GCCGCGCGCACGGCGATGAGCAATCCCTGGGCGCAGCAGGTCCTGCACGCCGTCGACGAGGCTGCCACGCGCGCCTTCGGCGCCGACTCCCTGGTGCTCTCCCCGGGCATGGGCGGCACGCTCCCGCTGTACCTTTTTACCGATGTGGCCGGCAAGCCGGCGATCATCGTGCCGGTGGCGAACCACGACAATAATCAGCACGCGCCCGATGAGAACCTCAGGATCGCCAACCTCTGGTACGCCATCGACCTCTATGGCGCACTGCTGACGATGCCTTCCTCGCCGCACATGGCCCAGACCGCGAGTGCAGGGGGCACGCAGGGGCACACTCCCCGCGCGCAGGGCGGACTGACCACGGTGAAGGGATCACCGCCTGCGGCGGCCGTGCCGCCGAGGCAAGGGCGAATTCGCTTCCACAACAGCGGCAAGGTACTGCCCACCACCTTGCCCTTCTCCGAAGCGGTGCAAGTGGATGGCACCCTCTACCTATCGGGTCAGATCGGTGTGGTGCCGGGCACCCTCGAGCTGATCGACGGGGGGATCGCCGAACAGGCGGCGCGCACGCTCGAGAACATCGATATCACGCTGTCGGCCCATGGTTACGCCCGATCGGATGTGATCAAGTGCCTGGTGATGCTGGCCGACATCGATGAGTGGGGTGCCTTCAACGAGGTGTACCAGGCGTTTTTCTCCCCGCCGTACCCCGCGCGCAGCGCCCTCGCCGCGAGCGGCCTCGCCCTCGGTGCCCGGGTGGAGGTGGAGTGCATCGCCGCCAGGCCCTAAGCGCGCTCGAGGGAATCGCTCAGCCGTGCCGAGAGGGTCTGGGCCACGGGGGTGCTCGTGGGGCAGGCCAGCGCGCGTCGGTAGGCGGCGATGACCACCTCACGCCGCTCTGCCAGCCGCGCGATCTCCGCCACCGCGAAGTGGAAGGGGGCGTAGGTCTGAAGCGGGTGGAGGTCGGCGAGGGCCTGGATTCTTGTGAGCGCTGCGTCACTATCGCCGGCCATCGCCTGGGCGACGCAGCTGTTGATGGTGACCACCGGCGAGCCTGTCGCCGCCTCCAGGGCCGCGTAGTGGCGGCGGATACGCAGCCAGTCGCACGTCTCCCAGGTGGCGGCGGTGGCATGCTCCGCGGCGATCGCTGCCTCAAGGTGGTAGGGGCTCAAAGTGTGCGTCTGGCGCGCCGCGCCCGCCAACAGGGTCAGGCCACGCGCCATCAGCGGCCGATCCCACCGGCTGCGGTCCTGATCCTGGAGTCGGATCGGTCGACCCTCGGCGTCGGCCCGTGCGTTCAGGCGCGAGGCCTGCAGGCAGATTAAGGCGGTGAGAGCTGCCGTGTCGGCGCCGCTGGCGCTGTCCGACGTGCAGGCGAGCAAGCCTTCGGCCAGGCGCACCGCTTCCAGGGCCACATCGCTGCGGATCAGGGTGGCGCCACTACGCGGGGAATAGCCTAGGGAGAACATCAGGTACAGGGTCTTCCGCACGCTCGGCAGGCGTGCCTCGATGGCGCGCGCGCCCCGGGGGGCGTCCGCCAGACCGTCATGGGTGTGCAGGCGGCGCTTGGCCCGGGCCAGGCGCTGGGCCAGGGAGACCTCGCTGACGAGCAGCACCTGTGCGATCTCGCGCGCGGTGAAGCCAGCGACGAGGCGCAGGGTCAGGCCCACGCGATCCTGTGCGCTCAGTACGTCATCGCAGCACAGGAGCATCAGGCGCAGTTGCGGATCGTCGATGCGCGATGCCAGCTCGTTTACACCCTGCACGCCGGCGTCGGCGGACGGCGTCTCGAGCGCGACCTCCCGTTGTTCGCGGCGCAGGCGGTCGATGGCGCAACGCTGCGCGACCCTCGCCAGCCACCCGCCAGGGTTGTCGGGCAAACCCTTGTAAGGCCAACTGGCCAGGGCCTTGAGTACCGCTTCCTGCGCCACGTCTTCCGCCAACGCCACCTGTTGCGCGCCCAGCAGCCGGACGAGGCCGGCGATCAGCCGGCCTCGTTCGCGACGGGTCACCTGGTCCAGGGTCCGTCGCACCTCGTCAGCGCTGCTGCTAGGCGTGTGCGGAGGCGACCCTGGCATGGTGGTGTCTCGCTCAGTCTTCGGTGGCGGGATCGACCGCGCGCACTTCGATATGGCTGTTGTGCACGAGGTGGGGGCAGGTGCGGGCGATGGCCACCGCATCGTCCATGTCTTCGGCTTCGATCAGCATGATGCCACCGAGCACCTCGCTGACCTCGGTGAGCGGACCGTCGTGCAACTCCACCGAGGTGTCGCCGTCGCCGTGGCGGCGAAGATGGCGACCCGGCTCATCGGTGAGTTTGGTGCCGCCGTGGTAGCGACCCTCGGCGGCGAGTCGCTCCACCCAGGCCACGTAGTCCTTGATGATCTCGACGTAATCGTCCTCGGCGAGGCTGGAGTAGCGATCGGGGGCGTGGGGAAGCAATAGGGCGAATTTGGCCATGGTGTCGGCTCCTTCGGCGAAGTGTCTGTGAGTCTAGGCGAAGCGCCATGGAGGTCGCTTCTAGGGTCATGACGATCGGGGAAGGGGGGAATCGACAACCCGGCAACACTTTTTGATCCAGATCGCAGTGGATTAGCGTGCTGCGATGCGGTAGACTGCGTCCGGCTTGTGGCCGTCCGGTCGCCGCAAGCAGCGCGATTCCGCGCCTGATCTCACCCACACCCGACACCCTGCCTGGACCGGTGGCGCCAAACAGCGCTTGGCAGTGCGATGTCCGGAGAACTCCTTGAACTTTCAAGATCTCGGCCTACGCGCCGAACTGCTGCGCGCTGTTGACGCGCAGGGCTACACCACGCCTACGCCCATTCAAGAACAAGCGATTCCCGCCGTCCTCGAGGGCCATGACGTGCTCGCCGGGGCCCAAACGGGTACTGGCAAGACGGCGGCCTTCACCCTGCCGATCCTCGAACTGCTCACCCGTGAGCCGGCGCCGCGGCGCAAGCGCGCTCCGCGCGTGCTCGTGCTGGCGCCGACGCGAGAGCTGGCCGCCCAGGTCGGCGAGAGCATCGACACCTACGGCGCCAACTTACCCATCCAGTCAACGGTGATCTTCGGTGGCGTCGGCATCAATCCGCAGATCGATCGCCTGCGGCGTGGGCTCGACGTGCTCGTTGCTACGCCCGGTCGTCTGCTCGATCACGCCGGCCAGGGCACCGTCGATCTGCAGCACGTGGAGATCCTCGTCCTGGACGAGGCGGACCGCATGCTCGACATGGGCTTCATCCACGACATTCGACGGGTTCTGCGCCTGCTGCCTAAGCAGCGTCAGAACCTGCTCTTCTCCGCCACCTACTCCGATGACATTCGTCGCCTCGCCGACAGCCTCCTGCGCGATCCCGTGCACGTGGAAGTGGCCCGTCGTAACACGGCGGCGGAGACGGTCGACCAGCGCGTCTATCAGGTGGAGAAGCGCGATAAGCGCGATCTGCTGATTCACCTGGTGCGCGAGGAGAACTGGTTCCAAGCCCTCGTGTTCACCCGCACCAAGCACGGCGCCAACCGCTTGGCCGAGCAGCTCGGCAAGGCCGGGATCGAAGCCGCCGCCATTCACGGCAACAAGAGCCAGTCCGCACGCACCCGTGCCCTGGCGGGCTTCAAGGCCAACAAGATCCGGGTGCTCGTGGCCACGGACATCGCGGCTCGCGGCATCGACATCGACGGCTTGCCACACGTGGTGAACTTCGAGCTGCCCAACGTCCCCGAGGACTACGTGCACCGGATCGGACGCACGGGGCGCGCTGGCGCGGAGGGGGAGGCGATCTCCCTCGTGGAGCCGGAGGAGCGCAAGTTGCTGCGCGACATCCAGCGCGTCCTGAAGCGCAATATCCCAGTCGCCGATCTGCCCGCCTTCGAGCGCTCACCTCGGCCCGCCGCACCCGCCGCTGGCGAACACCAGGGTGGCGGCGCCAACGGACGCGGCCAGCGTCGGGGTGAGGGCAGCGGTCGCGGCCGGCGCCAGGACGCCCCGCGGCGGCCGAAGCGCGCCGGTGGCGGTGGCGGTGGCGGCAAGGGCAAGGCTGGCGGCGGCACGAGTGCGAGCGCTGCCGGCGGTGGCAACGGCGGGCAGCCTCCGCGCGGTCGCTCGCGTCGTCCGCGCCCGGCGGGCACCAGCACCAGCGGCGGTTCGCGCTAAGGGCTTTACCTCCATGCGCTAGCGGGCGCATGCTGTGGGGATAGCGAGGCGTCTGCGGGCGCCTCGCCGCACGCCTGAGGACCCGCATGCCCGAGCCCAAGCCGCCGCCCGCGCCGATGACGCGGCTCGACGTCTTCGTAGATGCTGCCTTCGCCTTCGCGATCACCATGCTGGTGATCTCCATCGATTCGGTGCCCGAGTCCTACGATGAGCTGATCACCGCTCTGAAGGGCACGCCCGCCTTCCTCGCCAGCTTCGCCGGCATCATGTCGTTCTGGATCGGCCAGAAGAGCTGGGCCAAGCGCTACGGCGATGAGGACGATCCCGTCTGCGTCCTCCTGAGCCTCACCCTCGTCTTCCTCGTGATGGTGTTCGTGTACCCGCTGAAGGTCGTGACCTCGGCGATGTTCGCCTGGATGACCAACGACTGGCTGCCGGACAACTTCGAACTGGAGGACCCCTTCCAGCTGTTGGGTATCTTCCAGCTCTACGGCATCGGGTTCTTCGCCCTGGCCGGCACCCTCGCAGCCCTGTATTGGCGCTCCTCCAGGCGCGCCGATGCGTTGGGCTTGAGCGCCTACCAGAAGGCCCACGCACGCATGGAGGCGGGCATCTGGCTGGCGATGGCGCTGACCGGGATGGCCTCCGCCCTGTGGGCCGCCCTCCTGCCCCCGCAGTGGGCCATCTGGGCCGGTTTCGTCTACCTAAGCCTTTTCATCAGTACCTTTGCCGTGGGCCACTGGCTGGATCCGGCGTCGCAGGAGACGGCTCCATGATGGGCGACCGGCGCGCCTTCTATGCCGAGATCGAGCCCTACGCCGTGCACGCGCTGGCGGTGGGGGACGGGCACACCTTGCACGTGGAGGAGGCAGGCAATCCACAGGGCCTGCCGGTCGTGTTCCTGCACGGCGGTCCTGGCTCGGGCTGCAGCCCCTCGCACCGACGCTACTTCGATCCGCAACGCTACCGTGCCGTGTTGTTCGACCAGCGCGGTGCCGGCCGTTCGCAACCGACCGGTGAGTTGACGGCCAACACCACGGCCCACCTCATCGAGGATATGGAGCGCATTCGCCGCCATCTGCAGATCGAGCGCTGGCTCGTCTTCGGCGGCTCCTGGGGCGCCACCCTCGCGCTGCTCTACGCCCAGGCGCATCCGCAGCACACCGCAGGGTTGGTGCTGCGGGGGAGTTTCCTGGCCCGGCGCGAAGACCTCGAGTGGTTCGTCTCGCCCCTTGGCGTGAGGCGCATATTCCCTGATCGTTGGCCCGACTTCGCCGATACGGTACCCGCGGGCGAGGGCGACATCATCGCGCGCGCCGCGGCGATGATCCGCGATGGTTCCGCTGCCGAACGCGCTGCCGTCGCCTTGGGCTGGGAAGCCTATACGAGCGCGGTGGTCACCCAATCGCTACCTGATGAGGCGGTTGAGCGCAGTGCCGAGGCACCCACGGCGGAGGGTCGGGCGCGGGCGGTGGCGGGGGCCAGCATCGAGCTGACCTACGCCGCCAACGGCTTCTTCATTGAGGAGAACCAGATCCTCCAACGCATGGCGAGCATCGCCCACCTGCCCGCCATCATCATCCACGGACGCCGCGATCTCACGTGCACCGCGGACAGTGCCTTCGCCCTGGCGGCGGCGATGCCCGATGCATCGCTGGAGATCGTACGGGACGCCGGTCACCTCGGTATCGAGGCCGGCATCATCGATGCCCTTGTGCGCGCCGCCGACGCGATGGCTGACCGACTGACCGAACTGTGATGCGACTTTGAGCAAGTTTGTGTGTCCAACGCTGAGACCGACCCTCAGCAGCGCGCTGACGCCGCGCCCCCAGGAGACTTCCATGCCCAGCCCCTTCCCCGCGCCCCCGGTCCCCGACGGCAACCTCGGCGGTGGCCCGCCACGGCGAGGGCTACTCGCAGGGGTGCTCGCCTGGGCACTGGCCGTGGCACCGCTCGCGACGTATGCGGTGTTGCCGGCGCCGGGCGATGACGGCCATGGCGTGCTCGACCATCACGAGGAACCCCAGGAGCTCACCGGTGAGGCTGGGCCAGAGGTGGAGGACGACGGCAGCGGCCTGCCGCTCGAGCCGACGCGCCAGGTGAGCGTGGACACGCAGACGGCCACCTGGCTGTCGCTCGATCTCTCGCCCGACCAGCGGACCATCATCTTCGAGCTTCTGGGCGACATCTACACGCTGCCGATCGCGGGCGGCGAGGCGACGCAACTCCTCGGTGGCATGGCCTTCGAGAGCCAGCCGACCTACTCGCCGGACGGTGCGTCCATCGCGTTCATCTCAGACCGGGGCGGCGCGGATAATCTGTGGATCGCCAAGGCGGACGGCAGCGATCCGGTGCAGCTCTCCAGTGAGGCCCAGGCGCTCTACACCTCACCCGCATGGTCGGCGGACGGTCAGTACGTGCTGGTATCCAAGAGCACCTGGGGCCTTCGCACCTACGAGCTGTGGATGTACCACAAGGATGGCGGCAGCGGCGTCCAGCTGACCAAAGCGAAGGCGACGGCCACCACGCCGCAGGATCAGCGATTGAACGCGCTAGGCGTGCAGGCCTCGAGCGACGGTCGCTACCTCTACTACGCGCGCAAGCAGGGCGGCTTCGAGTACAACATGACCCTGCCCCAGTGGAGCATCTGGCGCCGTGGCCTGGAGGATGATTCGGACCAGGTGATCGTGACGGCCCAGGGGTCGGCGATGCGCCCCGTGCTCTCCCACGATGGCAACACGCTCGTCTACGCGACGCGACACGATGCGGAGACGGCCCTGCGGGTGCTCGATCTCACCACGGGAGAGGATCGCTGGCTGGTGTATCCGGTCACCCGGGACGATCAGGAATCGCGCTTCACCCGAGACCTGATGCCGGCCGCGACCTTCACCGCCGACGACAGCGCCATCATCACCACCTTTGACGGCAAGATTCAGCGGGTCACGCTCGCCACGGGCGAGAGCGAGGTGATTCCGTTCCACGTAAAGGCCGATCTCGATATCGGGCCGGATCTCGACCTCGACGCGGAGGTGGAGACCGGGCCCATTCGCGTGCGCTTGATCCAATCGCCCGCGGTGGCGCCCAACGACGATCAGGTCGTGTTCTCGGCGTTGGGGGAACTCTACCTGCACGCCCTGGCGGAAGACGGCGACGGCACGCGCCAGCTGGAAGCCGCTGGCGACGACGCCTTCATGCCGACCTGGACGCCGGATGGGCGCAGCATCGCCTACGTGTCCTGGGGGCCGGACGGTGGGCATATCTGGCGCCTGGGAACGAGTCGTAACGCTCGTCCTGCACAGCTGACGCAGAGCAAGGCCTACTATGCGAATCCGGTCGTCTCGCCGGACGGCAAGTACGTGGTCGCCCTGCGGGCGACGGCTCGCAGCTACCTACAGCGCACCTTCGATTTCGGTTCGGCGCCGGGCATGGACCTGGTGCGAGTGCCCTTGGAAGGCGGGGAGGTCGAACTGATCGCCCACGCCGGCGGGTTCTCCTCACCTCAGTTCGCCTCCGCCAGCGACCGGGTCTTCGCCTACACGCCGGGCGGTCTGATCTCCATGCGCCTCGACGGCAGCGATCGCCGTACCCACCTGCAGGTGAAGGGCACGGGCCTCTACTTTGCCGAGGAGCCCGTGGCGGCGAACGACATTCGCATCAGTCCGAACGGCGATTGGGCCCTGGCCCACGTGGGCAATCAGCTGCACCTGGTGGCCGTGCCGCAGGTCGATCGCAAGGGCGTGACCGTCAAGGTCGACAAACCCAACGTGCCCCATAAGCAGCTGACCGATCTCGGCGCCGACTACTTCGCGTGGTCCGCGGACGGCGAGAACGTGTACTGGGCGATGGGGGCGACCCTGTACCGGCAGGCCGTCGCGTCGATCCGCTTTCGCAACGAGGGCGAGTCCGACGATGAATCGGACGCGGATGGCAGCACGGGCGCAGGTGAGGGGAGCGCCGCCGACGGTGCGGCCGTTGCCGCGGAGGATGCGCAAGCGCCCGAGGCACCCTGGGATCCCGACTTCAAGGAAGAGGCTGAGGCGGTAGAACGCTTCGCCATCGATGTACAGGTGCCGCGCGATGTGCCCGCGGGCACCTTGGTGTTGCGCGGGGCCAAGGTGATCACCATGCGGGGCGATGAGGTGATCGAGGATGCAGACCTCGTCGTCACCAACAACCGCGTCAGCCAGATCGGCCCCCGAGGCACCTTGGCGTTGCCGGCCGATGCGCGGGTGGTGGACGTCACGGGCAAGATCATCACGCCAGGGTTCGTCGACACCCACGCCCACTGGTTCGAGATTCGCCGCGGCGTCATCGACAAGCAGCACTGGGGCTTTCTCGCCAACGTGGCCTACGGCGT
>JBCBZW010000019.1 GCA_039815145.1 Pseudomonadota bacterium | reverse complement strand
GTCGCCTTGGGTAAGTCGCACCTGACCGAGGCCCGTGTGACCGAAGGGATTGACCACGCCGGTGGCGATCATCTGCGTGTACGCGGTGGCGGCGCCGTCCAGGTCGCCGCGCTCGAAGAGCGCTTCGCCAAGGCGTTCCTGCACCCATGGCTGGCGGGGATCGGCCTTGGCCAGGGATTGCAGCACGCGCAATGACTGCTCCAGGTTGCCCGACTCACGCAGGCACAGAGCGTAGTGGAAACGCCAGAGCGCATCCTGGCCGAGCGCCAGGGCCAGTTCCCAGGTCTGCGCGGCGAGCGCCCAGAGGTTGTTCGCCTCGTAGGCGATGGCGAGATCGGCCAGGGCCTGCGGATCTGGCGTCGCCTGGGCCTGGATGACCGCCGCCCGTTCGCGGACCAGGGTGGCCACGTTGGCATCGATCGTCTCGAAGGCGGGAGGTAGGGGCGGTTCGAAGGCTGCGCTGGGCCCGGTCCATGCGCCGAGTGCGAGCAGCAGTGCGCCGATTGTCGTTTTGTTCATGGGCGCCGATTCTAGCTGAGGGAAGCCTCGTCGCCGATGTCGCTGAGCGCAGAAAGCCGTTCACGCAGTGTCTCGAGCAGCGGCTGCCCCGGCGCCCCGGGAGAAGTGCGCCGCTGCAAGCTCGCCACCGGATCGCGCGCTACCGACTCCTCGGTCCGGGCCGCTGCTTCGCGATATGCCTGGCGGAAGGGCATACCCTCTGCCACGAGCTCGTAGGCATAGTCGGTCGCATACATCTCCGGCGAGATCGCCTGGGCCATGCGGGGGCGATCGAAATCCACGTCGGCGAGCAAACCGACGGAAATGCGCAACGCCTGCAGGCCAGCCGTCACGCCGCGCACCATGGGACCCTTGGTGAGCTGGAGATCGCGCTGGTAGCCGCTCGGTAAGCTCAACACCGACTGCAGCTCGGTAATCGCCCCCAGCACCGGCGCTGGGGCGGCGCGCAGCAGCTCGATGGGGTCGGGGTTGCGCTTGTTCGGCATGATCGAGGATCCCGTCGTGTATCGATCGGGGAGCTGCAGGAAGTCGAACTCCGTGGCGGCGAAGAGGCTCAGATCCCAGCTGACCCGACGGAGGTCCATGAGCACCTGGGACAAGGCCGTCAGCGCCTGCAGTTCGAAGCGGCCGCGACTGTTCTGGGCGTAGATCGGGTTGACCTGCAGGCGAGCGAAGCCGAGCTCTCGGGTGCTTAAGTTCCGGTCGAGGGGCAGGCTGACGCCGTAGCCGGCGGCGGTCCCGAGAGGATTGGCGTCGATCCAACTGCGTGTATCGCGAGCGAGCACCACATCGTCGATGAACGCCTCGGCGAATCCTGCGAACCACAGCCCCAAGGAGGACACCACCGCGCGCTGCAAGTGGGTGTAGCCGGGCATCGGCGTGAGCATGTCCGCCTCCGCGCGGCGCAGGCAGATGTCAGCGAGCTGCGCACAACGGGTCTGCACTTCCTCGAGGGCCTGGCGCAGGTAGAGCCGGCTCGCGACGAGCACCTGATCGTTGCGGCTGCGCCCCGTGTGGATCTTCGCGCCGAGATCGCCCAACTGCTGCGTTAGCCAGTCCTCGATGGCGGAGTGGCCGTCTTCGTAGCGCGCATCGAGGACGAAGTCGCCACTGGAATAGGCCGCGCGCAGCGCCTCGAGGCTAGCGGTGATCGCCGCGAGTTCCTGCGCCTTGAGGATCCCGATCGACGCCAGGGCGGCTGCATGAACGCGCGAGGCCTCGATGTCGTGTACGAACAGTTCGCGGTCGAGGATGATGTCATCGCCTGCCATGAAGGCCATGAGGGCAGCGTCCACCTCGCCCGTGTGCTGCTTAGCCCACAGCAACGTGGGCGAAGGGGAGTCTCGGCGATCGTCGGTCATGGCTTGAGTCCGGTGAGAGGGGGTAGGGCCAACCCCAGGTTGATGTTCTGGATAGCCTGCGAGGCGGCGCCCTTCAGGAGGTTGTCGAGGGCGCTCACGACAGTGATCCGTCCCGGCCCTTGGCCGCCGCGCCCGAAGCCGCCCACCTCGGCACCGTAGCGGCCCACCAGGGCGCGCGGTTCCGGGATGTGCTCGGCCACCGTCACGAGCGGATGCTCGGCGTACCAATCGGCGTAGTGGCTGGCGAGATCCGCTGGCGTGTGCGCGTCCGCCAGCCAACCGGTAACGGTCATGCTGATGCCGCGGAAGAACGCAGCGACGTGAGGCGTGAAGGCCACCGGAAGGCCAACGTGACGACTGACCTCTCGCTCGTGCAGGTGGTCGGTGAGCGCGTAGGGGAGCAGGTTGTCACGCAGGCGATCGGGATCGTTGCGTGGCGAGGGCGTGGTGCCGGCGCCGCTGTAGCCGGAAACGCCGAAGCAGGCCACACCGCCACGCAGGTGTTGCACCACCGGTGCCAGGACCAGGGACATGGCCGTGGCGTAGCAGCCAGGGTTGGCGATCAACCGTTCGCCCGCATAGTGCTTGGCGGTGAGCTCTGGCAAGCCATAGAACCACGCCTCGTCGAAGCGGTGGTCGGCGCTGAGATCGATCACCAGGGGCAGCTCTCGGTGAGTCCCCAGGGCCTCCACGTAGGCAGGCGCCTGCCCGTTGGGCAAGGCGAGAATGACCACATCGAACTGTCCGTCGCGTTCGCCGAGCATCGCGGGCGTCAAGGCTTCGAAGGTGAGCGCCGTGTCGATGGCGTAGTGATCCCTCACGAGGTCGCCGGCCAGGGCCCGCGAGCCGGCCGCCGCCAACGTCAGGTAGGGGTGCTTGTCGATCAGCTGGACCAGCTCGCTGCCTGTATGTCCGCGCGCGCCCACCAGCGCGACCCGCGCGGTCATGGCAGGTGGTCCGTCAGGCTCGGCGGTTGCGCCCGCGCGTAGGCGACGCAGCCACGGATCAGGTCGAAGTCGTCGAGGCCGTACCAGAAGACGTTCCAGGTATCGCCCTTCATGCAGCCATCGCTCTCGGCGAAGTAAAAATCGTTCACCGGGTTGTCCGGGCGCGAGCGCCAGAACATGCTCGGGTGATGGGTGCGTAAGCGCTCCCAGATGACCCTGCCCAGGCCTTCGCCGCGCGCTTGCTCGGCGACGGCGAACTTGTCGAGGCGGGCGATGCCCTGCCACTCGCTGATGATGGCACCGGCCCGGTAGTTATCGGAGATGTATGCTGCGCGCAATGGCACGCGGTCCTGATACTCAGGCACCAGGCGGCGCTGAAAGGCCGACTCGATCAAGGCGGTGGCGCGCTCCCGGTCGAGGGCGTCCCAGGCGTCGTAGGCGTGGACCTGCTCACCGCGACGCACGAGGGTGCCGTCACCCCCGTGGGTAAAGAGCTCCCGCGCCAGCGCTTGGGGCCGGGTGATGGAAACGGAGCTGTCCGGCGGCAGCCGCTCGAGCAGGGCGTTGATTTGCTGCAGCTTCAAGCGCATGCCCGAGTGCACCCACTCGGCCTTCATTAGCGCGTCGTAGTCGGTGCGCAGATTGATCGAGGAGAGGATCTCTCCGTACTCATCGAGCAGCCCTCCCGTGCCGGTCAGGAACACGATCTTGTTCGGCTGCAGGGTCGCGACCAGTTCATTGGCGGCCAGATCCGCGTTGACGTTGAGGGTTTGACCGCCCGCCGTCTCGCCGAGGCAACCCAGCACCGGGATGCAACCCGCCTCGATGCTGGCATCGATGGCCTCCGTGTGGACGCGGGCGACACGGCCGACGTAACCGTAGGTGGCCTCGTCGATAGCCTCCGCTTCAAAGGTGCCCGTGAGGATCGACCGGGCGCGGGCGCCGTTGCGCTCCAAGGCGCTCACCAGGGCCAGGTTCTGACGCAGGATGACCGCACGGATGTGGGGCATCGCCTGTGCCGACGTGCAACGCATCCCCTCGTGGTACTCGCGGTCGATACCGGCCGCGTCCAGGGCCTCATCGAGCTGCGGGCCGGCGCCGTGCACCACGACGGGAAACAACCCCAGTTGGTGCAGGAAGCTCAAGGAACCGGCGAGCTCATCCAACTGATCGCGCAGGATGGCACCGCCCACCTTCACCACCGCGAAGCTGTGCGTATCCAGGCCCGAGAAGCGCTGCAGGTACTGGCGTATCTCCCGGGTGCTGCCGATGCTGCCGAGCAGCTGGACGACCAGGCGACGGGTCTTCATCGCTCAGCCCTCACCCGCGGCGGCAGACGCTACCTTGGTGGCGTCGGACGCACCGAAGATTCGCTGGTAGTGGGCAAGAGCCGTGCCCAGTTGATCGAGGCTAACCCATTCATCAGCTGTATGCGCCTGCGCGATATCGCCGGGACCGAAGACCATGGCCGGCAAGCCAGCCGCTGAGAAGAGGGCAGCCTCGGTCCAGAAGTCCACCGCAGCACCGAGGGGCAACCCCAGCTCCTCGGCGAACGCCCGCGCGGTCGCGAGTGCCGCATCGAAGCCACCCTGGGCGTCAGCGTCTGGCAGGGCCGGGCCCGCGTAACGCGGCGTCCACTCCACCGGGTGCTCACCCTGGTGCAGGCTGTGCACCGCTTGCGCCAGAGCCTGCGGTGACTGGCCCGGCAGCGGGCGCAAGCCAAAGGTCAGCTCTGCGGTGGGCGCGATCACGTTGTTCTTCACGCCCCCGTGCAGCGTGCCCGTGTTGAAGCAGACGCCGCGCAGGCCGTCGAAGTGCGCCTCGCGCTGTTGCGCTTGTGCCCAGCTCACGGCAGCACTCACCCAATGGGCTGCCTGATGCAGGGCGCTATCGGTGAGCGCACGCACTTGCGAGGAGTGACCCGCTTCGCCGGTGAAGCGACCCGCCCAGGAATTGATGCCGCGGTGGCACAGCACCGCCTCGCAGCGGGTCGGCTCTGCGATCACCGCCCGGCGAAAACCATGGTCCTTGCGTAGGAAGTTGGCGATGCACCGGTTGTCGCCGGCCTCTTCATCCGAGCTCAGCAGCAACGCCATCGGACTGTCGGTCTGTGCTGCCACGGTGAGCAAACAGGCCGCAGCACCCTTGATGTCGCAGGCGCCGAGGCCGTAGGCGCGTCCATCCTCGATGCTCAAGCTCAGGGGATCGCGCTGCCAATGGGCTGTGCCGGGCACCGTGTCCATGTGCACGTTGAACACCGTGTCCGGCTGGCCACGTACGGCCAGCAGAGAGACGCACCCTGCGCCATGATTGTCGATCGCGACGGTGAAGTCCGGCAGCTGGTCGGCGACGTAGGCGAACAGCCCCCCTTCATCGATGTCGCGCGGTGGGTTCTGCGTGTCGAAGGACACCAGCGCGGCCAGGTGTTCGAGCGTTCGCTCGAGGGCTTGTCGATCGGTCATTGCTGATCCTCCGAGGACGCGCCCCCGTTCACCTGCGACCAGAGGCGTGAGCTCTGCCCGAACAGGCGAATGAAGCCTTGCGCCTCGATACCGCTCCAGCTTGCTTTCTGTGCGTAGACGGCGTCGGCGTCGCGCAGAAGATGCGCCGATTCCACCGCCGTGGCATGCACCTTCGCGCCGTCCGTGGAGAGAGTGACGCGACCGTTTACGCAGCGTGCGGCGCTGGCCAGGTAGGCCTCCAGATCCGCCCGCAAGGGATCGAAGAAGAGGCCCTCGTAGGCGAGCTCCACCCACTTGTCCGCCACCATCGGCTTGAAGCGGTTCTGCAGGCGTGAACTCACCGCTTCTTCCAAGGCACGATGGGCGGTCAACAGTGCCGTAAGGCCGGGTGCCTCGAAGACGATGCGGCCCTTGAGACCTACGCAGGTGTCGCCCGTGTAGATCCCGCGCCCGACGCCGTAGGCACCGAAGCGCTGATTGAGCGCCTGGAGGAGGGCGGCCCCGGGCATGGCCTCGCCGTCCAGCGCCACCCCAACGCCCTCGACGAACTCGATTTGCGCCGACATGGTTTCGGTGGGCCACTCCGCGCGGGGACGGCACAGTTGCCAGGTGCCCTCGCCGGGAGCCTGCCACTCGTCGATCTCGTTGCCCGAGATGGTTACCCCGAGCAGGTTCTCGTTCACCGTGTAGCGGCTGGCCTTGGCGGATACGCCGAAGCCACGCTCGCGCAGGTACGCCATCTCGTAGTCCCGCACCCCATCCACCTGAGCCTGCGTCTCCCGCACGGGGGCGACGATGCTGATGCCGCCGGTCGCATCGCCCAGGGTTTGTGCCGCGATGTCGAAGCGCACCTGGTCGTTGCCCATCCCGGTGCAACCGTGGGCGAAGTGCGAGGCGCCGATCTCCCGGCACAGCTCCAAGGAGCGTTGCACCACGAGGTATCGGTCGGAGCAGAGCAGGGGATATTGGTCCTGGTAGGTGGCGCCGGCACGGACCAGGGGGATCACCACGTCCTGCCATAGGCGATCGCCGCCGTCGAAGGTCACGTGGCGCACGGCGCCGAGCTCGTGAGCACGCGCCTCGATGGCGATCACTTCCTCCCGACTCACGCCGCCGGAGTCGACGAACAGGGTCGTCACCTCATAGCCTTGCTCGCGCAGCCAGGGCACGCAGTAGCTGGTGTCCAGGCCGCCGGAGAAGGCGAGTACGACGGGTGTATTGCTCATGCGCCATTCCTCTGCAGTAGATCGATCATCAGGGCTTTCTGCACGTGGAGACGGTTCTCCGCCTCATCGATGGCCACGCAGGCCGGCGAGTCGAGGACCGCGTCGCTCACCTTCACGTTGCGGCGCACGGGCAGGCAGTGGCTGAACAGGGCGCCGTCGGTCCGCGCCATCTTCGCCTCGTCCACCATGAAATGGCGGTGCGCCTCGCGCACGGGTTTCTCCTCCTCCCAGCGGCCGAAGTAGGGCAGCGCCCCCCAGCTCTTGGCGTAGACCACTTCAGCCCCTTCGTACGCCTTGTCGACGTCGTGGGTCACGGTCAGCGATCGGCCGTTCTGTTGAGTGAACGCCTCCCCTAGGTGCATGTACCGCTCGTCCAGCAGGTAGTCCTGGTTGGGACACAGCAAGGTCACGTCCATGCCGAACTTGGCGGCGATGAGCAGGGCGGAGTTCGCTACCGCTGTGTTCAGGGGCTTCGGATGGTAGGTCCAGGTGAGCAGGAAGCGACGCCCCTCCAGGCGCCCGAGGTGCTCCTTGAGGGTGAGCATCAGGGCCAGCTCCTGGCAGGGATGGGTGATCGTCTCCATGTTGATCACCGGCACGCTGGCGTGGGTCGCCAGGGCGTTGAGGAGACGGTCCTCGCGGTCGACGTGCCAATCCTGGAACTTGGGGAAGGCGCGCACGCCGATCAGATCCACGTACCGCGAGAGCACACCCGCCACCTCGCTCATGTGCTCCTCTGCCTCGCCGTCCATGATCGCCCCCGGCTCGAATTCGATACCCCAGGCGTCCTTGCCCGGTTGGAGCACGATCGCCTTGCCGCCGAGCTGATGCATGCCGAGCTCGAAGGACGTGCGCGTGCGCAGGGATGGGTTGAAGAAGAGCAGGGCGATGCTGCGGTTGGCGAGGGCGTCGCCGTAGCGCGCCTGCTTGAGCTTGCTCGCCTCATCCAGCAGATGGGCTAACTCGTCACGTGACCAGTCGGCGGTGGTCAGGAAATGTCGCATGCGTTTTGGGTCCAGTCGAGAAGGTGTGGGCGGCGGCGGACTGAGCTTCAGATGTAAAAAAACCCAGCGGATGCCGGGTTTTCGAGGAACGGTGTGCGGCCTGTTATGCCTGCGCGCGCGTGCTCTACCCGGAGAAGGCTCGGGAGCGTCGGCGTCGCAGTCGGCGACGGGTGGCGAGGGGCGCGATCACGTTCATGGCCAGCATTTGACCACCCTCCACGGGCGCTGACAAGTTCTCGCGTTCGTTCACGTGTCGCCGGGTAGTGGGAGGCGAGTGGTGCTCTTCATCTCTCGCATCGAAAAGGTGGTGTTCAGCTCCCGCACGCATGGCAACTGCAACACGCGCTTGGAGATGAACTCGTCGTAGCTGGCGAGGTCCTCGGCCACCACTTTCAGCATGTAGTCGTAAGCGCCGCTGATCTTGTGGCACTCGAGCACCTCCGGCCAGGTTTGGATGGCCGCGTCGAAGGCGGCGACCGACTCGGTGTGGTGGTTCTCCAGTGAGACGCTGGCGAGCGCCAGAATACGATAGCCGAGGCGATGGCGATCCAGGCGCGTCACGTAGTCCGTAATCACCCCCTGTTCCTCGAGCTCGCGTACTCGCCGCCAACAGGGGGAGGCCGAGAGCGCTACCCGCTCGGCCAAAGCCTTGTTCGAGAGGCGCGCATTTTCCTGCAGTTGCTGCAGGATGCGGAAGTCCGCGTCATCCAATTCCGAGGGCACATTCTTTTCCCCATACCTCTCCTGGAGCAATATTCTACTAATGCTGCGCTGCTTTGCCAAAGAAAAGGGCAGCACCTTGCCGGCTTTGCGCTCTACACTTCCTGAAACCAGCGAACGCGGAGCGAGCGAGATGGCGGCAGCAACCCCCTTACGCGGCAGCGGCAGCGGCAACGGGAGCCGTTCCAGTGGCGCCGGCAGCGCGAGCTTCGATTGGCCCGAAGTCGCCCGACTGATGCTGCTCTCCCGCGCCCTCGATTCGATCGAGGAAGAGCAACTGCTCCCCCAAGGCAAGCTCTTCTATCAGTTCTCCGCTCGCGGTCACGATCTCGCCCAACTCCTCCTCGCTCAGCGTCTGAATAACCCGGCCGATGCGGTGAACGGCTACTACCGCTCGCGGCCGATGATGCTCGGCCTCGGCCTGGATCCTGAGGAGGCGCTCGCCGGGCCCTTGATGAAGGTAGGCGGGTTCAGCGATGGCCGCGACATCGGCGTGGTCTTCAACCTCCCGAACCCCAACGGACCGAAGATGCTGCCCATGTGCGGCGGCGTGGGTGCTCAGTACACGCCGATCGCGGGCTGGGCCCAAGCCTTGCGCTACCGCGAGCAGGCCTTGGGTGAGGCGTGCGACGAGGCGATCGCCGTCGCGATGGGCGGTGATGCGTCCTGCGCGACCAACGGCTTTTGGTCGGCGCTCAACATCGCCACGGCCCAGAGCCTGCCCATGCTGTTCTTCGTGGAAGACAACGGCTACGGCATCTCCGTGCCCTCGACCGTGCAAACCCCTGGCGGCAACATCGCCGCCAACCTGGCGAGCTACGGCAACCTCGAGATCTTCGACGGCGACGGCACGCAGCCCGAGATCGCGGCGACGACGATCAGCGACGCCGTGGCGTACGTGAGAGGTCAGCGTCGCCCCGCCATGCTGCGTCTTTCCGTCCCCCGACTGAGCGGGCACTCGGCGCAGGACACGCAAGCCTACCGGCCTGACGCCGAACTGGAGGCGGAGGGGCACCGCGACCCACTCGCGCGCCTTCACGACTTTCTCGTGCCCACGCAGATGAGCGAGCACGACTGGCAGGTGCACGCGGAGGTGGCGAGCGCCACCGTGGAGAATGCCCTGGACCGTGCGCTGGCGAGGCCGAGCCTGGATCCGGCTACGGTGACCCGCTTCGTCTTCTCCGATCCGCAGGAAGCGCAACAGATCGGTGGTCTGCGCGGCGTTGGGGTCGCGCCGCTCGCCGGCAGTCGCGAGGTGCAGGCGCAGCCAGGACGGGTGAACATGCTGGCCGCCATTCGCCGCACCCTCGACGCGGAGCTCAGCCGCAACGAGCGAATGATCGTGTTCGGTGAGGATGTGGGAGCGAAGGGCGGCGTACACGGCGCCACCTTAGGGCTCGCCCAACGTCACGGCGAGGCGCGAGTCTTCGACACCAGCCTCAACGAGGAGGGAATCATCGGTCGCGCCGTCGGCATGGCCATGGCGGGCCTGCTGCCCGTGCCGGAGATTCAGTTCCGTAAGTACGCCGATCCGGCCGAGGAGCAACTCAACGACTGCGGGAGCATGCGCTGGCGCACGGGCAACCGCTTCGCGGCGCCGATCGTGGTTCGCATGCCCGGGGGCTTTTTCCGCTGCGGCGACCCCTGGCACAGCCAGACGGGCGAGGTGAAGTGGGCGCACGCGGTGGGCTGGAAACTCGCGTTCCCCTCGAATGCCGAGGATGCCACGGGCCTGCTGCGCAGCGCCTTGCGCGGCGACGACCCGGTAATCTTCTTCGAGCATCGCGCCCTCCTGGACGCGGCGAGCGCGCGCACGGAATACCCCGGCGATGACTACGTCTTGCCCTTCGGACAGGCGCGTGTGGTGCGACCAGGCGATGCCGTGACGCTCGTCACCTGGGGCGCGATGGTGGCCCGCGCCGAGCAGGCCTGCACCACGCTGGCGGCGGCGGGCGTGGGAGAGGTGGAAGTCATCGATCTTCGCACCCTGGTGCCCTGGGATCGCGAGTGCGTCCTGAGTTCTGTCCAGCGTACGGGTCGTTGCCTGATCGTGCACGAGGACAACCTAACGGCAGGCTTCGGTGCAGAGATCGCTGCGACGATCACGGACGAGGCCTTCTTCGCCCTGGACGCGCCGGTACGGCGCCTGGCCATGGCCGACATCCCGAGCCCCCACAGTCCCGCGCTGTTGGAGGCGGCGGTACCCACGCCCAAGGATATCGAGCACGCCCTGCGCGCGCTGCTGGAGTTTTGAGCGTGCACACGGACGATCCGGCCATCGCCGATGGCACTGTGACCGGCGACGACCTGGTCTGCGTGAGCATGGAGCAAGACCTTCAGGACGGGACCCGCGCCGTCCTCGGCACCTGCCTGAAGGGCGTGGGTGATGCCGTGCAGGCCCACGAGCCCATCGCCGAAGTGGAAACGGACAAGGTGGTAGTGGAGCTCGCCGCCCCCTGCGACGGCGTCCTGGCGCAGTGGTGCTTCCAGCCGGGTGATGACCTGCCGGGCGGCGCCGTGGTCGCGCGCCTTTCGCGCGGCGGCGACGTGGAAGGCACCGACGCTTCCCCGACACCCGTGACGGAAGCAAGCGACCCACCAACGGTGGGCGTACGCAACGGTGGGCCTGATGCAAGCCGTCGCCTGAGCCCCGCCGTGAAGCGCCTGGTGGCCGAGAACCACCTCGATCTCACCACCCTGCTGGCGAGCGTGCGCGGCTCCGGTCGCGACGGTCGCTTGAGCGCCGCCGACGTCCGCGGCTACCTCGATCGCCAATCAGGTGCCCGCCGCCACAACGACAGCAATGATCCCCAGGGCGTGACGAGCGACCCTCGTCCTGCGTCCAGCCGCGCCGACGATGGCGCGTCGCGTCGGGTTCCCCTCAGCCCCATGCGTCGCGCCATCGCCGAGCACCTCTCGCGCAGCCTGCTGCACACGGCGCCCCATGTCACCACGGTGTTCGAATGCGACATGTCCCGTGTGCTCGCCCATCGTAAGGCGCACCGCGACGACTATCGCCAGCGTGGCGTGGACCTCACCCTGAGCGCGTACTTCGTGGCGGCGACGGCGCAGGCCCTGCGCGAGGTGCCCGAGGTGAACAGTTCCCTCGACGGCGATGACCTGCTCCTGTGGGAGGAGATCCACATCGGGTTGGCTGTGGCCCTGGGGGATGAGGGCCTGGTGGTGCCGGTGCTCCGCGACGTGCACCAACGAAATCTATTCGGCATTGCCCAGGGCATCGCTGACATGACCGACCGCGCCAGGTCGCGCTCGCTGACCGCAAAGGACATGGACGGCGGCACGTTCACCATCTCCAACCACGGGGTGAGCGGCAGCGTGCTTGCGGCACCGGTGATCATCAACCAACCGCAGTCGGCCATCCTCGGCATCGGCAAGTTGCGCAAGGAGGTGGTGGTCAGGGAGATCGAGGGCGAAGACGTGATCCGCATCGCCCCCCTGTGTTACCTGACCCTGTCGCTCGACCATCGCGTGTTGGACGCGTATCAGGCCAACCGCTTTCTCGGCAAGGTGGTGTCCACCCTCGAGGGGTGGAACACGGAACGGCCGGACGCCTAGGGCGCCGGCGACCGATCTTCAGCCCTAGGTGGCGGTCGCTTCGATCGACTCCGCCACGGCGGCGGCCAGATCGCCCACCCGCTGGGCCGGCAGCCCCGCCAGATTCATGCGCCCCGAGCCCACGATGTAGATGTGATGTTCGTCGCTCAGGCGGTCGATCACCTCCCGAGGCACGCCCAGCAGCGAGAACATGCCCTGCTGTTGGGTAAGAAACGTGAAGTCCCGGCCGGGCACGTGGGCGTTCAGAGCCTCCGCCAAGGTGCTGCGAAGGGCGGCGACCCGCTTGCATACGGCGGTCACTTCGCCACGCCACTGGGCTTTTAGATCCGCATCGCTCAGCACCTCGGCCACGATGCCGGCGCCGTGGTGGGGCGGCATCGAGTACATGCTGCGGGCCACGGCCGACATGTTGCTGGCCACGACACCGGCCGTGGCCGCATCGCGCGACAGCACGCTGAGGGAGCCGGTGCGCTCTCGGTAGAGGCTGAAATTCTTCGAGCAGGACGCCACCACCAGCATCTCGGGCACGCGCTCGGCCATGGCGCGCACGCCCGCCACGTCGCCGTCCACGTCGCGACCGAAGCCCTGGTAGGCCAGGTCGACGAAGGGAACCAGATTGCGTTCCAGGATGAGGTCGGTGACCTGCGTCCACTGGGCTTGCGTGAGGTCGGCGCCTGTGGGGTTGTGGCAGCAGCCGTGGAGCAGGATGAGATCCCCGGCGTGCGCCTCGGCGATGTCCTCGAGCATGCCCTCGATGTTCACCGCGTGGGTGGTCTCGTCGTAGTAGCGGTACTTCTTCAGCTGCACGCCGACGGAGCTCAGCAGCGGCACGTGGTTGGCCCAGGTCGGCGTGCTCACCCACACCGTGGGCGGCTTCGCCGCGCGGTTGAGCAGTTCCGCGGCCACCCGTAACCCGCCTGAGCCACCGGGGGTTTGAATCGTGCGCAAGCGGCCATCGCGGCGGGCGGGGTGATCCTCGCCAAAGGTCAGGGCCTGGTGCAGATCGCAGAACTGCGGATCCCCAGCGATGCCCACGTAGGTCTTGGTGGTCTGCTTCGCCAGCACCCGTCGCTCACCCTCGAGGACGGAGGGAAACACGGGGGTCACGCCGTGCTCATCTGTGTAGACGCCGATGCCGAGGTCGAGCTTTTGCGGGCTGGTGTCCGCGCGGTAGCGCTCCATGAGCGCCAGGATGGGATCGGGCGGGTTGGGAGTGAGGGCGTCGAACATCATGGGCGCGGGCTCCGCGGCAAGGGCTGGGGTGAAGCAAACGCCGTAGTCTACCGCTCCGTGAAGCGCCCTGCGCCCTGCGCGGCCGCTCGCAGGCTTGCCGGGATTCGCCACTCATCCTCCTGCCCCGTCGCGACACCGTAGCGTTCAGCGGCCTCGATCACCTCATCGAGCCCGCATTGCTCAGCGAAGTGCATCGGGCCACCGTGGTGGCGAGGAAAACCGTAGCCGTTGCACCAGATGACATCGATATCGGAGGCGGAGCCGGCTATGCCCATCTCCAGCAGACGGCTTCCCTCCACCGCCAGCGCGAAGAGGCAGCGCTCGAGGATCTCCTCATCGGTGATCTCGCGCTGGGCAACGCCCAGGCGCTGCGCCTCCTGGCGAATGAGGGCGTCCGTGGCGGGGTCGGGGAGGGGCTTACGGCTTCCCGCCTCGTAGCGGTAGCAGCCGGCCCCGGTCTTCTGCCCGAGGCGCCCCGCTTCCACCAATGCATCGGCCACCCGATAGAAGCGCGGATCGTCAGGGCGCTCGGTCCACGCGCGGCGAGCCCGGTAACCCACATCGAGACCGGCCAGGTCGCCCACGGCGTTTGGTCCCATGGCGAAGCCGAAGTGTTCGAGCACTTCATCGATCTGCTGTGGCTCGGCGCCTTCCAGCAGCATTAGCTGATTCTCGCGCCCGTAGGCGTAGAGCATTCGGTTGCCGACAAAGCCGAAGCCATTGCCGACCACCACGCCCACCTTGTTCAGGCGGCGGGTGAGATCCCTGGCGAGATGTGCGCTGGCCTCGTGGTTCCAGTCCCCGGCGACCACCTCGACCAGGGGCATCAGGTGCGCGGGCGAGAAGAAATGCAAGCCGACCACTCGCTCGGGTCGCGTCGTCGCCTGGGCGATCGCAGCCACATCGAGGGTCGATGTATTACTGGCGAGAAGCGCCGCGTCGGGCAGGGCTGCGTCGAGGTCGCGAAACACCTGTTGCTTCAAGGCGAGGTCCTCGAACACCGCCTCGATCACCACCTGTGGCGCCCCGAGCTGCGCGAGTTCGTCGGTGATCCGCAAGCGCGCCTTGCGCGCATCCGCCTGGTCCTGGGTGAGGCGCTGCCGCTCCACGTCGCGACTCAGCAGCCTGTCGATCTGTTGCCGTGCGCGCTGGGTGGCCTCGTCGTTCTGGTCATAGAGCGTGACCTCGAGCCCTGCGTGCAGGGAGGCGAGGGCGATGCCGATCCCCATGGTGCCAGCGCCGATGACCGCCACCTTCTCCAGCGCGTCGGCCGCGCCGTGCGCGGCGGCGGGCAGCTGTCGTGCCCGGCGCTCGGCGAAGAACATGTGCAGCATGGCCGTATGCTGCAGATCCTCACTACAAGCCTCGTGCTCGGCCGCCTCCACCGCCAAGCCATCCTCGAAGGTGGCGGCGCTCGCCGCGCGCACGCAGCTGACCAAACGCCCCGGCGTGCGATACCCGCGGCTGCGCGCGAGCAGCTTTGCCGCGGCTCGGTCGAAGGCCTCGCCCGCGCTCTGCGCGTCTACGCCGCGATCGCTGACGCGCCGGCGCAGGGCGCCTTGCTGCAACAGCTCGCGTGCGGCGTCGACGGCAGCCGCCGCTGGAGAACGTCCACAGTCGTAGAGCGCATCCACCAGGCCCAGTGCCAGCGCCTTGCTCGCCGGGATCCGCTTACCGCCCGCCATCAGTTCCAGCGCCGCCTGGGCGCCGATCAGGCGGGGCAATCGCTGCGTGCCACCGGCGCCCGGAACCAATCCGTAGTTGATCTCGGGGAAGCCCAGCCAGGTGTCATTCGCTACCACACGGTGATCGGCGCAGAGCATCAGTTCCATCCCCCCGCCCAGGGCCACGCCGTGGGCGGCCACGACGATCGGAATCGGCAGCGAATCCATCTGGCCGAACAACTCTCGCAGGCTAGGCGCAGCACTGGGTGCGCCGAACTCCCGGATATCCTGCCCCGAGAGGAAGTTGTCGCCCGCGCACACGATGAGCACGGCCCGGGCCGCTGGAGCTTGCGCCGCTTGGCTGAGCGCTCCCTGCAACCCCTCGCGCACCGCCTGGGAGATTCCATTCACCGGTGGGTTGTCGATCGTGATCAGGGCGAGCGACGGATCGTACTCAAAGCTGAGGTGGACTGCTGGTGAGGTCGGGGTAGGTTGCGTCATAGGGGTCCCCGTCAGGTCAAGTCGTAGTCGAGCACGATACGCTCGCTCGTGGGGGCGGCCTGGCACGCGAGGACAAATCCTCGTTCCAGCTCCCAGGGCTCCAGACCGTAGTTGACCGCCATCTCGACGCTGCCTTCGCGCACGTGGGTGCGACAAGTGGCGCACACGCCGCCTCGGCACGAAAACGGGAGATCGAGGCCAGCCCGCTCCGCGCCCTCGAGCACCGTACTGCCATTCGCCGGCATCGTGAACTGACGGCGCTTGCCGTCCATGATCAGCTCGACTTCGACCTGCGCTTCCGCCGCGGCCGGAGACGGTACGGCCGCCGGTGCTGCGACGTCTTCGCCCTTGGGCCGTCGCGCAGCCGTGAAGCGTTCGCTCTTGACGATGGCCGGGTTCACCCCGAGGGCCTCCAACGCGGCCGTAGCGACTTCCGCGATATCGCCCGGACCGCAGACGAACACCTCACGCACGGGCACGTCCGTCGACACGCAAAATGCCTGCCACAGGGCGCCCACCCGCTCGCCGTCGAGGCGGCCCTCGTAGATGCCCTCTCCCTGGGGCTCGCGGCTGAAGACGAAGTGCAGCGCGAGGCGGTCGAGGTGACGGTTCTTAAGCGCCCACAGCTCCTCGACGAACATCGTGCTGGCCAGGGTCCGGTTGCCGTAGAGGAGGGTGACGCGCTGGGTCGGGTCCTCCAGTAGTTCCGTGATGATGGCGAGGATCGGCGTGATGCCGCTGCCCGCGGCGATGGCGACCCGATGGCCTGCGCCCAGGGACTCATCGGCCACGAAGGCACCGACCGGCGGTAGGGCCAGGAGCTCATCGCCCACCTGCAGAGTTTGCGCCGCCCACTCGGAGAATCGCCCTCCCGCTTGCACGCGAACGCCCAATTCAAGGGGCCACACACCGGGCGGCGAGCAGATGCTGTAGGTGCGCTGGACCGTGCGTCCCCCCACGCGCGCGCGCACCGGCACGTGCTGGCCGGCGCGGAAGGTGAATTGCTCGCGCTGCTCAGGGGGCGCATCCAGGCGCAGGCGTACGGCCTCCTGGCCTTGCGTGCGCACCGACACCACGGTGAGGGGCTGAAAGTGCTTCATGGCGACAACGGGATCCTCAAACGCTTACAGGCACTTGAAGTGCTCGAAGGGCTCCAAGCATTGCTGGCAACGGTACAGCGCCTTGCATGGCGTGGCGCCGAACTCACTGAGTCGCTCCGTCCGCTCGCTGTGACAGCGAGGGCAGGGGATGGGCATCGACGCCGCGCCGGTGAGGCGGGGAGGCGGGGCGATACCGTAGGCGCGCAACTTCTCCCGGCCCTGGGCGTTGATCCACTCGGTGGTCCACGGCGGTGCGAGGAGTCGCTCAACGGCCACCTCGCGCCACCCGGCCCGCTCCAAGGCAAGTTTGATAGAGCGCTCGATGACCTCCACCGCCGGGCAGCCGCTGTAGGTGGGCGCCACGCCGACGGTGATGCGCTGCGCACCCACCTCCAGGCGTCGGATCACCCCCAGGTCCACCACGCTCAGCACCGGCACTTCCGGATCCAGCACGTCGCCGAGCACAGACCACGCGCGGTCGATGAGTTCGCGATCCCCCTGAGTCGGGACCGCAGGCACTTCCAGGGCCTGACTCACCAGCTGGCGCCCGGGTGCGACCGGTGAAGGTGTTGCATCTCGGCGAGCAGATACCCTAGGTGCTCGCTGTGCACCCCCTGCTTGCCCTGGGCGATGTTGGGAGCGGCGGCGGCGGGCAGTTCGAGCTTGGCCTCGGCGAACAAGGGCGCCAGGCTTGCGCGCGAACGAGCTTCGAGCTCGCCGAGGTCCGGACCCTCGAAATGTTGCTGGAAGGCTGAATCCTGGCCATCCCCTGTGAACATCTCAGCGGTCAGCGGCCATAGGCGCACAAGCGACGCGCTCACGCGCGCATGACTCTCCTGCGTACCATCGCCGAGGCGCACCAGCCAGTGCCCTGCGTGGCGCAGGTGATAGCGCGCCTCCTTGACGCATCGCTGTGAGATCTCGGCGACTCGGTGATCCCGGCAACCCGACAACGCGGCGAGCAGCTCGACGTGCCACGCCTCGAACAGCACCTGGCGCACGATCGTGTCGCCAAAGTCGCCGTTGGGTTGCTCGAGCAGGTTGAGGTTGCGCAAAGCGCGGTCGTCACGCAGGAATGCCAGGGCGTCCTCATCGCGGCCGGCGCCCTCGATCTCACCCGCGTAGGCAAGGAACATCCGCGCCTCACCGACGAGGTCCAGGGCCAGGTTGGCGAGGGCCATCTCCTCTTCGAGGGTGGGTCCTTGACCGACCCACTGGGATAGCCGTTGACCGAGCACCAGGGCGTTGTCGCCGAGGCGCAGCACGGCTTCCAGCAAGACCTCCTTGGGCCCGGGTGCAGCGTCCGCACCTGCTGCCGGGGCCATCATAGATTCTCCACCCCGTCCGGCACCTCGTAAAAGGTGGGATGGCGGTAGATCTTGTCGTCCGCCGGATCGAACAGCTCGGCCGACTCGTTCGATTGCGAGGCGATGATGGCATTCGAGGGCACCACCCACAGGCTTACCCCTTCCTGGCGACGCGTGTAGACGTCCCGAGCGTGGTCGAGGGCCATGGTGGCGTCGGTCGCGTGCACGCTGCCGACGTGTCGATGGTGCAGGCCGGCCTTGGATCGCACGAAGACCTCGAACAGTTGGGTGGTTGGCGTTGTCGCGTCCGCTTCGCTCATACGTAATGACTCCTGCTGCTGATCCCTGGCTCGCCGTCAGGCCGCGGCGGGAGACTGGGCGCTGCGATGCTTCTGCGCGTAGGCCTCGGCCGCCTCGCGCACCCAGGCGCCTTGCGCGTGTGCGTGGCGCCGCGCCTCGAGGCGCTCGCGGTTGCAAGGGCCGTCGCCGCGCAGCACCGCGTGGAACTCCGACCAGTCGATCTCACCGAAGCGCCAATGGCTGCTGGCCTCGTCGAAGGTGAGGGCCGGGTCGGGCACCTCCAGGCCGAGGTAGTGGGCTTGGGGCACCGTGACGTCGACGAACTTCTGGCGCAGCTCGTCGTTGGTGAAGCGCTTGATCTTCCAGGCCATGTTCTGCGCCGTATGCACGGACTCGGCGTCGTTGGGGCCGAACATCATCAGTGCAGGCCACCACCAGCGGTTGAGCGCGTCCTGAGCCATCTCGCGCTGCGCCTGCGTACCGTTCGCCAACACGTGCATCAGCTCGAAGCCCTGGCGCTGGTGAAAGCTCTCCTCCTTGCACACGCGCACCATGGCCCGGGCGTAGGGACCGTAGGAGCAACGGCACAGGGGCACCTGGTTCATGATGGCCGCCCCGTCGACGAGCCACCCGATGGCCCCGACATCGGCCCACGTGAGGGTGGGGTAGTTGAAGATGCTGGAGTACTTGGCCGTGCCGTCCAGCAATTGATCGACGAGCGCCTCGCGGCTGGTGCCGAGCGTTTCCGCAGCGGCGTAGAGGTAGAGGCCATGGCCCGCCTCGTCCTGCACCTTGGCCAGCAAGATCGCTTTTCGCCGAAGGGAGGGCGCGCGGGTGATCCAATTGCCCTCGGGCAGCATGCCGACGATCTCCGAGTGCGCATGCTGCGCGATCTGGCGAACGAGCGTCTTGCGGTACCGGGCCGGCATCCAGTCGCGCGGCTCGATCTTCTCTTCCGCATCGACCCGCTGCTGAAAGGCATCGAGTTGGGCGGGCGTCTCGCTGCCGCCAGCGGGGCGCACGGTGGGTTGCTGCTGGTCTAGACCTTGGGTGTACATGCGTCGATCCAATGGCTCTGGGTGTGGGGGGCGCGGCGAGCGCGGTGCGGGTCTGCAGACATGATACGACTTCTCGCCTCTCTAGCGAATAGTTGAATCACATTAACCATCAGCGGCCGGTGAAGTTCGCCTCCCGCTTCTCCAGAAATGCCTGCACGCCTTCGCGATAGTCCTCGCTGCGCCCGGCCCCCCGTTGGAAATCACGCTCCAGATCGAGCTGCTCCGCGAGTGTGTTGCTCCACGACGCGGCGAGCGCCCGCTTGATGCGAGCAAGCCCGGCGGTGGGTTGACGCGCGAAGTGCTGGCACAGGGCGGTGGCTTCGGGCACCAGGGCATCGTCATCGACGCAGCGCCAGATCAGGCCCCAGCGCTCGGCGGTCTCGGCGTCCAACCGATCCCCCAGCAGGGCAAGCCCCGCCGCCCTTGCCGGGCCGACGAGTCTCGGCAGGTGCCAGGTGCCGCCGGAATCGGGCACCAGACCCAGGCGGCAAAAGGACTGGATGAAGGAGGCGGAGCGCCCAGCGAGCACGATGTCGCAGGCCAGGGCAATGTTGGCACCCGCTCCGGCGGCCACACCGTTGACCGCCGCCACCACCGGAAGCTCTAAACTTTTTATTTTTTTTATCATCGGGTTATAGAGAGTATCTAAGGTATCTCCGAGATCGGTACCTTGCCCGCCTGCCGAGACTTGGCGGTCGTTGAGATCCTGTCCTGCGCAGAAGCCGCGGCCAGCAGCGCAAATCAGCAGAGCGCGTACGGACTCGTCTTTGGCGGCCAGCTGGAGCGCCCGGTGCACCTCCGCGTGCATCTGGGCGGTGAATGCATTCAGGCGATCCGGCCGGTTGAATTGCAACGTGGCGACGCCGTCCGTTACTGAGAAGGAGATCGTGTCCATCGAGAGCTTCTCCATAAGTAATCAGGTATCAGTCACAAGATACTGATCTAAATTGAATTAAAAGGATTGGAATCCACGCCTGGGGATGAGCTGGTGCGCGGGGGAAGGGCGCCCCAGGGCGTGCCCAATAGATCGTCAACGGCCCGTTCCGAGGGGCCGAGCAGTGGACCGTATGCGCTTCGCACGAGTTGGTACGCGCGCAGGCCACTCCAGTGATCGGTCAGGATCGCCGCCGGCAAACCGGGGTCACGCAGGATGAGGCGTCGGTACTGGTGCAAGAGCATGATGCGAGTCAGAAGCGCGTCGATATCGGCGCCGTGAAATCCCGGCGCGCTCACCAAACCCTGAAATTGCTCTATGAAATCGTTATACCCTTTTGAAATATGACGAATATCCCAAGCGCCATGGACCATCTTCGTGAACTGCTCACGAGACTGATCGTCGGGCGCCGCGCCGGACAGGACAACCAGTGGAAACAGCTCCTGGAGCGCGGTCAGCGCAGTCTTGAGATGAGGATTTCCCTCAGGGGCCATAAAGGTGTTCGGCGTCGCGGGACGCATGCCCAGCGCCCCTAGTTGGCGGCGTAGGTCGTCACGCGCGTCAGCCGGCACGTCGGCCAGCATCACGAGGGTCCAGCTGCCATCCCAGTCATCGCGACGGGGGTCACCGTAGATCCTGGGCGAGGCGTCGCGAATCCGTGCGGCGCCGATTTCGCTCAAGCGGTAGACGCTGCGGCGGCCCACCTGCTCGATGGCGAACCACCCGTCCTGGGCCAGGCGGGTCAAGCTGGTGCGCACCAGACGCTGACTGAGCTGAAAACGCTCCATCAGGGCGAGCAGATCGGACAGCCACACCGCGCCCCCGCGCGGGTAGAGCACGTCGCCGAATACGGTGATCAGCAACGACCCGGAGCGCAGCGGGCGTTGAGTGTGGAATTGCGCGACCAGCTCCCGGGCTAGGGTGTGCAGACGCGTGTCGGGGCTGGCCGTTTTCACTCGACAAAAATACCAGATCTCGGGAGATTCCTGTATCAGGTCTCCGGTGCGGTTGCCGGTATCGAGGTTCTCGGTATAGTGCCCCGAGTTTTCCCAACCGTCAGCGATTCGAAACACCAGATGAAGCGCGTGTTCTCGGGCATGCAGCCCACCAATCAACTCCACCTCGGCAACTACCTCGGCGCCCTTCGCAACTGGGTCGGCCTGCAGGACGAGATGGACGAGTGCATCTACTGCGTGGTGGACCTCCACGCGATCACCCAGCCCTACGACCCCGCGCGTCTCGCCGAGGCGACCCGCGAGGTCGCCGCTACCTACATCGCGGCGGGGGTGGATCCGGAGCGGTCTATCGTCTTCGCCCAGTCGGCCGTGCCCTCCCATGCACAACTCATGTGGCTGCTCGCCAGCTTGGCGCAGATGGGCGAGCTCAACCGCATGACCCAGTTCAAGGAGAAATCCGGCAAGCACCGAGAGCGGGCCGCCCTCGGCTTGTTCGCCTACCCCGTGCTGATGGCGGCGGACATCCTCGTCTACAAGGCCACTCACGTGCCGGTCGGGGAGGACCAGAAGCAGCACCTGGAGTTGACCCGGGAGATCGCGCGCACCTTCAACTTCCGCTACGAGTGCGAATGCCTGCCCGAGCCGGAACCGCTGATCCTCGGCGCCGCCACCCGCGTGATGAGCTTGCGTAACGGCCAGGAGAAGATGAGCAAATCTGCGGAGTCGGATATGACCCGCATCAACCTGACGGACGATGCCGACGCCATCGCGCAGAAGATCCGCAAGGCCAAGACGGATCCGGAGCCGCTACCGGACTCGCCAGACGGCCTCGAGGGCCGCCCGGAAGCGCGCAACCTGATCAACATCTTCGCCGCCATCACCCAACGCACTCCCGAGTCGGTGCTGCAAGAGTTCGCCGGCCAGAACTTCTCCGCCTTCAAGCCCGTGATGGCGGAGGCCACGGTGGACCATCTGGCGCCGATCGCGGCCCGCCTGCGCGAGCTTCTGGCCGACCCGGCAGAGCTCGACAGCCTGCTGAATCGCGGCGCCGAACGGGCCGAGTCGATCGCCGCCAAGGTGGTCGAGGAGGTGAGCGAACGCATGGGCTTCTGGCAACGACGCCACACCACGCCCTAACCCCTCGGAGCGAAGCAGTACGATGTCTCAACCGCCGATTACGCTCTACGCGATCCCCGCCAGCCGCGGCATACGCGTCACCGCTACGCTCGAGGAACTGGGCCTCGACTACGACTTCCGTCCCATGATGCCGGGCACGGATCTGGCCAAAGAGCTGCACTGTATGGCGAAGACACCCGTGCTGAAGTACGGCGATCTCAGCTTGATCGAGTCGGCCGCTATCTGTCAGTTCCTCGCCTCGCGCCACGGCCAGGGGACCCTGCTGCCCGCCGAGGGATCGGATGAGCGCGCGCGACACGACCAGTTGCTCTGGTTCGTCGTGACTGAGCTGGAGCAACCGCTCTGGACCCTCGGCAAGCACAGTTTCGTGATGCCTAAGGAAGCTCGCGTGGAGGCGATCAAACCCGTGGCCAGGGCGGAGTTTGCCCGCGCCCTGGCGGGCTTCGAGCGACTCTTCGGTGACGGGCCCTACGCCATGGGTGAGCAGTTCACCCTGGTCGACATCCTGGCCGCGCACACGCTCAACTGGGCGGTGTCAGCGAAGTGCGCCGTGGACTCACCGGCGGTGAGTGACTACCGGGCACGGGTGCTGGAACGGCCCTGCTTCGCAGCGGCCCGCGCCCGCGAGGAGGCGGCTCGCCAGCAGCACTAGACAGCGCTCAGTAGGACCCACGCGAGGGCATCCCCGCTCGCCGTCGCAACCATCCGGTCAGCGGCTCGTACCACCCTTTACGCAGGGCCGCGTCGAGCAGCAGTCGGATATCCACCTTGGGCGCACCCCCGAGGGCCTGGCGGGCGACGAATTGCGCCAGCGCCGCCTGCGAGTCTCCTGGGTAGCGCGCGCGCTGCTCGGGGAGCAACACGTCGGTCACCTGCTCGTACAGGGCCAGGTCCGATTGGTTGCGCGCCACAACTTCATCACCGAACTTCTGCATCAACTCATCCACCTCGGCACGGTCCGACTCGCCCGTGTTGCGAGCCCGGTAGTGGGGGTCGAACGGTAGGGCGCTGATCGCGGCAAACTGCACGAGGAACTCATCCAGCGCTTCGACCGTGCCGACCAGAGCGAACTCATCTCGTAGGGTGGCGAGCGCCGCGCCAGCGTCTCGCCCACCGCTCAGCTTGCGGGTTTGCAGATCGAAGGACGGCTCGTGATCGAGGAAGCGCTCGAAGCTCCAGTCCTTGCCCATCACCCGGTTCCAGTAGCGGAATTGCGAGAGGTAGCGCGCTACGGGCTCACGCAGCACGGTGATGTAGCGCACAGGCCGGGCAGAGCGGGCGGACAGATCGGAGCACGGCGTCACCGCGTGGCCACCGACGGCGCGGAGGAGGGGATTGATGCGTAGGGCAACGCGCAGGTCGTCCGCCATGAACGTGCCCTTCGGCTCACGCTGGGCGTAGGGACGCACATCCAGGTAGCGGCCGAGGAAGTTCCGCCGCAGCAGATACAGCAAGGTGGTGCCGGCGGCCTTCTCGATGTGTACGAAGGCCACGAGGGCTTTCTTCGGGAGCCGTGTGTGAGCGTCTTCTACCATCAGAGTCGCGCCTTCAGCAGCGCCCGATTGGGCTGCTGATCGGGCCTCACAGTCCTCACTCTCGCATAGCGCCAGCCGGTACAATACGCGTATCGCCCGCGCGTCCCCGACCTCTCGGGCCCCGACGGAGAACCTTCGTGCTCGACGCCCTCGATCTCGCCCGCATTCAGTTCGCCTTTACGGTGGCTTTCCACATCGTGTTCCCCGCCTTCTCGATCGGCCTCGCCAGCTACCTGGCCGTGCTGGAGGGCCTGTGGTTGTGGCGGCGCCAGGAAGTCTATCTGAACACCTACAAGTTCTGGCTGAAGATCTTCGCCGTCGCCTTCGGTATGGGGGTCGTGTCGGGCCTCGTCATGAGCTACCAGTTCGGCACCAACTGGAGCGTGTTCTCGGACAAGACCGGGCCGGTCATCGGTCCGCTCATGGGTTACGAAGTGCTGTCCGCCTTCTTCCTGGAGGCGGGATTTCTCGGCGTCATGTTGTTCGGCATGAAGCGCGTGCCGCCCATGCTGCACTTCGCCGCCACCCTGTTGGTCGCCTTCGGCACCTTCTTCTCGGCGTTCTGGATCCTGGCGGTGAACAGCTGGATGCAGACCCCGCAGGGCTTCGCTGTGAACGAGGTGGGCCAGTTCATCCCCGTGAGCTGGATGGAGGTCATCTTCAACCCCTCGTTCCCGTTCCGCCTCGTGCACATGGTGTTGGCGGCATACCTGACGACCGCGCTGGTGGTGGGCGCGGTGGGCGCGTTTCACCTGCTGCGGGATCGGCAAAACGCCAGCGCCCGCCTCATGTTCTCGATGGCCTTGTGGATGGCCACGGTGGTGGGCCCGGCGCAGATCATCGCCGGCGATATGCACGGCCTGAACACGGTGGAGCATCAACCGCTGAAGATCGCGGCCATGGAGGGCCACTACGAGACGCATGAGGGCGCGCCACTCATCCTCTTCGGTATACCGGATTCCGACGCGCGGGAGACCAAGTACGCCGTCGAGGTGCCAGGCCTTGCGAGCTTGATCCTGACCCATCACCTGGACGGTGAGGTGAAGGGGCTCGAGGAGTGGCCGCGCGAGGACTGGCCGAACGTGCCGCTCGTGTTCTGGGCCTTCCGCATCATGGTGGGGATAGGTGTGGCGATCGTCGCGCTCGGGGCCTGGTCTCTGTGGCGTCGCCGACGAGGCAAGCTCTACGACGCCAAGTGGCTGCAGCGGGCCAGTGTGCTGATGGGCCCGGCGGGCTTCGTCGCCGTGGTCAGCGGCTGGGTGGTGACGGAAGCGGGACGCCAACCTTGGGTGGTCTACGGCGCCTTGCGAACCGCTGACGCGGTGTCACCGATCGCGGCGCCAGCCGTCGGCTTCTCCCTCGCCGCCTTCGTCATCACCTACCTGTTCGTGTTCACGGCGGGCGTGTTCTACCTTCTGCGCTTGATGGGTAAGACACCCAGCGCGCACGAGGGTGAACCACCCACCGGCGTGCCCACGCGCGCGGCGGGCATCACCCCCGCGTCCGCCATGACGCCGGCGCTCAACGCGCCGCGCCAAGACTAGGCCGATGCCAGGGCTCGACCTGCCCTTCGTCTGGGCCGGGCTGATCGCTTTCGCGGTATTGGCCTACGTGCTGCTGGACGGC
Source organism: Pseudomonadota bacterium (assembly GCA_039815145.1). Taxonomy (NCBI): domain Bacteria; kingdom Pseudomonadati; phylum Pseudomonadota; species Pseudomonadota bacterium. The sequence goes on along the minus strand of JBCBZW010000019.1, from coordinate 41,576 downwards.
TTCGATCTCGGCGTCGGCCTGCTGTTCCCCTTGCTGAAGAGCAAGCGCCAACGGGATGCAGCGATGAACTCCGTCGCTCCCGTGTGGGACGGCAACGAGACCTGGTTGATCCTGGGAGGCGGAGGGCTCTACGCCGCGTTCCCGCTCGCCTACGCCGTGCTCCTCACGGCCCTGTACGCGCCGATCATCGCCATGCTGATCGGCCTGGTCCTCAGGGGCGTCGCCTTCGAGTACCGATGGCGCACGGAGCGCGGGCGCTGGATGTGGGATTTCGCCTTCACCTTCGGGTCACTCACCGCGGCTTTCTCCCAAGGTCTTACGCTCGGCGCATTGGTCGATGGCATCGCCATCGAGGGGCGCGCCTACGCCGGCGGCTGGTGGGACTGGCTATCGCCCCTGAGCGTCGTCACGGGGATCGCCTTAGTCGTCGGCTACGCAGCGCTCGGCGCCACCTGGCTGGTGATGAAGGGCACGGAGGATCTCGAGCAACGTGCCCGCCAACTCGCCACCTGGCTGTGTCCCGCCCTGCTGGTCTGCATCGGCCTGATCAGCGCCTGGATGCTGCTGATGCGCCCGGAGTTCAACGCGCGCTGGTTCGCGGGCGCCTCGATCCACTACGTGGCCCCCGTACCGGTGCTCACGGTGATGGTGGGCCTGGGATTACTCCAAGGCCTGCGCAGCGGGCAGCACGTCGGCCCCTTCCTCGGCACCATGCTCCTGTTCGTGCTGAGCTTCATCGGCCTCGCGATCAGTTTCTATCCGAACCTGCTGCCGCCCGACCTGAGCTTCCGCGCCGCCGCTGCACCGGACAAGAGTCTGAGCTTCCTGCTCGTGGGCGCGGCCGTCCTCATTCCCCTGATCCTCCTCTACACGAGCTACAGCTACTGGGTGTTCCGAGGCAAGGTCGCGCCCGATGATGGCTACCATTGAGGTTCCCGCGCAGCGCATGACTAGTGGGTTGTAGCGCGGCAGGCGCGTATCCATTAAGGTTTGGCGTTTACTTACGACATCTGAGTCTGGGGGCTTGTATGGGGGGGAGTGAGAAGGGCGTGAGCACCGCCGAGGTGTTTCCGGTCCCTCAGCATATTCTCGACAGCACTGGGTGCACCGAGGATCGCTACCGGACGCTCTACGAGCAGTCCGTCACCAACTCCGAAGGCTTCTGGGACGAGCACGGCAAACGCCTCGATTGGCTCGAGCCCTACACCCGCGTACGCGATGTCTCCTTCCAGGAGGACGATCTCCACATCGGTTGGTTTACGGACGGGGTACTTAACGTCTGCGCTAACTGCATCGATCGTCACCTGCCCGCCCGCGCCGACGACACGGCGATCATCTGGGAGTCCGACGACCCGAGCGTTGATCTCCACATCACCTACCGCGAACTCCACGTTGAGGTCTGCCGCTTCGCGAATGCCTTGAAGGCTTGCGGCGTCAAGCGCGGCGATCGGGTAGTGCTCTACCTGCCCATGATCCCGGAAGCGGCCTACGCCATGTTGGCCTGCGCCCGTATCGGGGCGGTCCATTCGGTGGTGTTCGGCGGCTTCTCCGCCGAGGCGCTGGCCAGCCGCATCGTGGACTGCGGCGCTCACGTCGTCGTCACGGCCGACGAGGGCGTGCGCGGCGGCAAGCACGTGCCCATGAAGAGCACCGTAGACGCTGCCATCGCCCAGGTGGCCGGCGACCACGAGGTACGACACGTACTCACTGTGCGACGAACCGGAGGCGCGGTGCCCTGGGACGACGCCCGCGATCGCTGGTGGCACGAGTTGCGCGAAGAGGTGAACGACAGCTGCGCAGCGGAGCCGATGAGCGCGGAAGACCCGCTGTTCATCCTCTACACCTCCGGGTCGACGGGTAAGCCCAAGGGTGTGCTGCACACGAGCGGCGGCTACCTCGTGTACGCCTCGATGACGCACGAGTTCGTCTTCGACTATCGACCAGGCCAGGTGTACTGGTGCTCCGCCGACGTGGGCTGGATCACCGGCCACAGCTACATCGTGTACGGACCGTTGGCCAACGGTGCGACAACGCTGATGTACGAGGGGGTGCCCGGCTACCCTAGCAACAAGCGCCTGTGGGAAGTCATCGACAAGCACCAGGTGGAGATCTTCTACACCGCCCCCACGGTGATTCGCTCACTCATGCGCGACGGTGAGGCGCCGGTGAAGGCCTCGAGTCGCAGCAGCCTTCGCGTGCTCGGCACCGTGGGCGAACCGATCAACCCTGAGGCCTGGCGGTGGTATCACAGCGTGGTCGGGGATGGGACGCGCCCAATCGTCGATACCTGGTGGCAAACGGAGACCGGCGGCGTGGCGATCACGCCCCTACCGGGAGCGACTCCGCTCAAGCCCGGCTCAGCCACTCGGCCCTTCTTCGGCATCCAGCCGGCGCTCGTTGACGGCGACGGCAAGCCCGTCGACGGGGAGGGCGAGGGCAACCTCGTGCTCGTCGATTCCTGGCCGGGCCAGATGCGCACGGTCTACGGCGACCACCAGCGCTTCATCGACACCTACTTCAAGACCTTTCCGGGCATGTACTTCACCGGCGACGGCGCCCGTCGCGACGGCGACGGCTACTACTGGATCACCGGGCGCGTGGACGATGTGCTGAACGTCTCCGGCCACCGCATGGGCACGGCCGAGATCGAAAGCGCGCTGGTGCTCCAGGACAGCGTGTCGGAAGCCGCTGTGGTCGGCTATCCGCACGAGATCAAGGGCCAGGGCATCTACGCGTACGTCACCCTGAATGCGGGGCTCGAGGGTACTGACGAGCTACGGGCGGCGTTGGTAAAAGCCGTTCGCGCGGAGATCGGCCCCATCGCCACCATCGACAAGCTCCAGTTTGCAGGGGGCCTGCCGAAGACCCGTTCCGGCAAGATCATGCGCCGTATCTTGCGCAAGATTGCGGAGAACGAGGTGAGCCAGCTCGGCGATACCTCCACCCTGGCGGAACCTGCGGTGGTGGATCGATTGGTGGAGGAGCGGATTCGCTAACGAGACGTCGTAGCGGGGCAGGGTACCGCGGCCGCGGCCTCTGCCTGGATGGACCCTGCGACAAGCTTCGCTGCGCAGGGCCCCGACAAGTGCTGTGCCTTAGGAGGCGTCAGCCAGCTTGATCCAGAGGTTCACGATCTCCGTGACGTCCTCGGACACGGCGTACTGATCGCCGTCCCAGTACACCCAGCCTTCTGCGCGCAGGGAGGACCAGAGCACGTGCAGGGTGCGCAGGGGGATACCGAGCAACTCTGACAGGTGGCTGCTGTTGCCCGACTCGCCGAGGGCGAGGGCCGTGATCACGGCGCGCTTCTGCGGGGAGGGCCACTTGTAGGTCTTGACGTTATCGACTGCTGAAATCAGCTTGCTCTTTTTCATAATTTGTAAACTCACCGGTCATGGTTAAGAAGTTCTCTCTTCATATCCCGATCTACCGTCCGTGGTTTCCGGGGATGCCAACGCGTCTTGCCCGGCACTGAACAGCCCTTCTAGATCGGTCATGAAAGTGTAACATGAAACTATTCGGTTCATGGAACCGTTTGTAGTGCTTAGTTTTTGATCGCCGTGCTGCTTACTAGTTTCGTATTCAACCAATAATTTTCCCAAGGACATAGCAACGATGCAGTTACTCGTGATCAGTGGAAGTCATCGAAAAGGCTCACAATCCTCGAAGGTTGCCCGCTATCTGGCGCAACGATCCGTCGACCTGCAGCTGTTCACGAGCAGCGAGATCCTGGACCTTAGCGAGAGCACACTGCCGTTCTGGGACGAGGGCGCCTTCGATCCGAATCATGAACAATGGAAAACTGAGCTCTCATCCCTGAACACCAACTTACGTAACGCAGCGGCTTACATCGTCGTAAGCCCGGAGTGGCACGGCACCGTTCCATCGCGCCTGAAGAACCTGTTCCTGTTCTTCACCTCCGCCACCGTTGGGCACAAGCCCGCCATGGTTACCGCTGTATCCGGCTCCCGTGGAGGCGCGTATCCGGTGGTCGAGCTGCGGGCGAGCGCCTACAAGAACTGTCGCCTTTGCTTTGTCCCCGAGCACCTCATCGTGCGTAGCGTCGGCGAGGTGATGAACGATGGGGAGCCCCAGGGGGAAGAGGACAGCTACATTCGTGGCCGCAGCGACTTTGCCCTTCGCGGACTCGCTGAGTACGCAAAGGCCATGGCCACTATGGACCGCAGCATCCTAATCAGTAAAGACTACGGAAACGGTATGTAGTTGCGTGGCGACAGGCCGATCGCCTCTGGTCACCGATAGGCGGTTGGGAGTGGTAGGCCAACGGTCTTCTCAGCCTTGGAATGGAGGGGCGACGGCCCCTCCTTCGCTGAAGTTCCGCTGCCGATCGAAGGCTGGCTCAGACCAGCAGGCCGCCGCGCTCTGCGCTACTCACCTCGTCATCCGTATCGTCTCGGGGTGCGCCGTCCGGATCGCCGAGGGCGATCGCCAGTGCCTGATCCACATCACCAATCCAGATGATCTCGAGCTGCTCCCGGGCAGATGCCGGGATCTCCTGCAGGTCCTTGGCATTGCGTTCAGGCAACATCACCGTGCGCAGGCCCGCGCGTGCGGCCGCCAGCACCTTCTCCTTAATCCCACCGACGGGTAACACCAATCCGCGCAGGGAGATCTCCCCGGTCATCGCGATATCGCTTCGCACCTGGCGATTGCTCAGGAGGGAAGCCAGGGCCACGTAGATAGCCACGCCCGCGCTCGGGCCGTCCTTCGGTATCGCGCCCGCCGGCACGTGGATGTGCAGGTCCGTCCCTTCCAGCGCCGTGGGCGAGGATCCGAGCTGTGTGAGGCGCGATTTCGCCAGGCTGACTGCCGCCTGCGCGCTCTCACGCATCACATCGCCGAGCTGACCGGTGAGAATGAGTTTGCCGTGCCCTGGCACCTGCGTGGCCTCCATGAACAGGAGATCACCGCCCACCGGCGTCCAGGCGAGGCCGGTGGCGACACCGGGCACGCTCGTGCGCAGGCGCAACTCGTTCTCGAATTTCGGTTGTCCAAGGATACGCGAGACGTCGTCCACATCGATCTCGATCGCACCCTCCTGGCCCTCGCTCACGCGAACGGCCGCGTCACGCAGCACCGCACCTAACTCCCGCTCGAGGTTGCGCACGCCGGCCTCGCGGGTGTAGCCGTCGATGACCGCTTCGATGGCAGCATCCGTGACCGAGACGTCGTAGCCATCGAGCCCATTCGCCTCGCGCTGGCGCTGCACGAGGTAGCGCCGTGCGATCTGCAGCTTCTCCTCCTGCGTGTAGCCCGGGAGCTCGATCACCTCCATGCGATCGCGCAGGGGACCGGGAATCGCATCGAGCACGTTGGCGGTGGCCACGAACAGCACCTGACCGAGATCGAAGGGCAGATCGAGGTAGTGGTCGCGGAAGGTGCCGTTCTGTTGCGGATCCAACACCTCGAGCAGGGCGGAGGAGGGATCGCCATGGAAGCCCACGCCGAGCTTGTCCATCTCGTCCAGCATGAAGACCGGATTGCGCGTGCTGGCCCGGCGGATGCTCTGGATGATCGAGCCGGGGAGGGCGCCCACGTAGGTCCTTCGGTGGCCACGGATCTCCGCCTCATCGTGCACACCGCCGAGGCTCGCGCGCACGAACTCCAGGCCCAACGCCCGGGCGATGCTGCGCCCGAGTGAGGTCTTGCCCACCCCGGGCGGGCCGACGAAGCACAGGATCGGGCTGCGACCGGTCGGGTTGAGCTTGCGCACGGCGAGGTACTCGAGGATGCGCTTCTTCACCTTCTCGAGGCCGTAGTGATCTTCGTCCAGGATCTCCCGAGCCCGGGCGATGTCGATCTGCTCCTCGTCCGTGCGGCTCCAGGGCAGGGCGACCAACCATTCCAGATAGGTGCGCACGAGGGAGTACTCGGCGGAGGCCTCCGGAATGCTGCGCATCCGTCGCAGCTCGCGCAGGGCTTGCTGTTCGGCCTCCTCGGGCATCTTCGCTTCGCGGATCTGCGCGTCGAGATCCTCGCTGTCCACCGCGTCGTCCTCACCGAGTTCGCGCTGGATGGTCTTCAGCTGTTCGCGCAGCATGTACTCGCGTTGGCGCTCGTTGACCTTCTCCTGCGTCTGCTCCTCGATCTCGCGGGATAGCTTCAGCACCTCCAGGCGCCGCGACACCATGTCCACCAGGCGCTCGAGGCGCACCCGGACATCGGTGGTCTCGAGCAGTTCCTGCTTCTCGATGCCCTTGACGTCGATCAGTCCCGCGACGAGATCTGCCAACGCGCTCGGCGACTCGATGTTGGCCAAGGCCTGAGGGATCTCGGACGACACCTGCGGCAGCAACTCCACGGCGTTGGTTGCCTTCTGCCGCAGTGCCGCAGCGAAGGCTTCGATCTCCGGGCCGCGCGCCACCGTCTCACTCATCGGCTCGAAGCGCGCCGCGAGGAACGCGAGCCCCGGTACGTAGTCCAGCACTCGAAAGCGTTGCTCAGCTTGCACGATCAGGTGGTGCATGCCGTTGGGCGCCGTGATGTAGCGAACGACGCTGACGATCGTGCCCACGTCGTAGAGGTCGTCGGCGCCGGGCAGATCGACCTGAGGATCGCGTTGAAGCACCAGGCCGAGCTTGCGCTGGTGCTGAACGGCTTCGCGCGCGGCCGCCACCGAGACGTCGCGGCCAAGGGAGACCTGGGTGACCGCGCCCGGGAACACCACCTGGTCTCGCAGGGGTAACACCAACAGCACGTCATCTGGCACGCGGACCGCCTGGCTCACGGGGTTACCATCGTCGTCCTGCTGCTGGTGTTCATAGATGTCGCTCATGCGTTTTCTTGTCCTAGCACGCGCAGGGCGTGCGGCTTGCTAAACATGAGCGGGACATGGTCCCGGCGGCGAACCCTTTCAAGATCACCCAACTGCGCATAATGTATATTATGTCAAATAATGGATGGGTGAGAGATTCCACGGGATGGGAGAATTCCTGACGATGGCCCCCCCGCCGTTACCCCCCGGTCAGCGACCGCGACCTGACTTTCCACGCTTCGGCTTACCGCCTTACGCCAACCGATTTCCACGGCCCGGCGCGAAACCAATCATCGCTATTCAGGCGGACGGCTGCCCGTTGGCAGAGCTCGACCTGCGTGTCGACTCGTTGCCTAGGGCGACCCTCGAGCGCGCCTTGCACTGCGTGACCACCTGGAGCCACCTGCACAACCGCTGGACCGGTGTTCGCTTTCGCGATGTCTTCGCGCGCGTCATCCAGGACAGCGTCGACACACCGGGCGCACGCGCAGGGCTCGTGTTCTTCGGGCAGGACGGCTACAGGACCTCGTTGCCCCTCGAGGACGTACTCCACGAGGATGTGCTGCTCGCCACCGAGCTCAACGGCGCAGCGCTGGACACGCGCCACGGCGCTCCGGTACGCCTGATCGCACCCGCCCACTACGGCTACAAGAACCTGAAGCACCTGGAGCGCATCGAGTACCACTCACAGCTACCGCGCATCAAACGCGGCATCCGTGCCTTGCTGGACCATCCTCGTGCACGCGTCGCACTCGAAGAGCGGGGGCGCTGGGTGCCCGGCAGGGTGCTGCGCTACCTCTATCGCCCCTTCATCGCTCGCACCGCAGCCACCTTCGAAGGCGCCCTACTCCGCCACACCACTCAAGAAGCTCCCGACGAGGAGCGGGACGGCGACCGACAGCCGCGAGAGCCCTAGGGTAGGATCTGACTTATCCAGCAGCGACTAAGTGGCCAGCGCCGTACAGCGACATGCATACCCATAACATGCACCGGTTCTCCCACGCCCACGTCTTCGGCCAGGACGCGAAGCGCCCCGGCGAGAACCGCACCCTGATCGTCATCGCCCTCACCGCCATCACCATGGTGGTCGAGGTCACCACGGGCATCCTGTCAGGCTCCATGGCCTTGCTCGCTGACGGCCTACACATGGCGTCCCACACCGTGGCCTTGGGGATCACGGCGTTCGCCTACGCTTACGCGCGTCGGCACGCCGCGGACGCCCGCTTCAGCTTCGGCACCGGGAAGGTGAACGCCCTCGGGGGCTTCGCGGGCGCGATGCTGCTCGCCGTGTTCAGCGCGACGATGGCATGGGAGAGCGTCACACGCTTGGTGGTGCCCATTCCCATCGCCTTCGATCAGGCGATCGCCGTGGCCTGCGTCGGTCTGGTCGTCAACGGACTCTCGGTCTTCGTCCTTGGAGCTAACGATCATCACCATGAGCACGGCCACTCGCATGACCATCACCACGATGCCCATGGCCACCATCATCACCACCACGGCGGGTCGGACCACAACCTGCGGGCGGCCTACTTCCACGTCCTGGCGGACGCCCTAACCTCCCTCCTCGCCATCGCGGCGCTCGTGGCCGGCAAGTTCCTCGGTTGGGCGTGGATGGACCCGTTGATGGGCATCGTAGGCGCCGTTCTCGTCGCCCGCTGGTCGATCGGGCTCCTGCGCACGACGAGTGCCACGCTACTGGACACGCAGGCGCGTGACCTCGCCGAGCAGGTGCGCAGCTCCCTAGAAGGCCAGAGCGACGACCGAGTGGGCGACCTGCACGTCTGGAGCGTCGGCCCGGGAATCTACGCGGCAGAGATCGTACTGGTCAGCCACGATGGGTTGACGCCCGACCAAGTGAAGGCCCGACTACCGCAGGAGCTGGGCCTCGTGCACACCACCGTCGAGCTCCACCCCTGCGGCGCGAGTCCGGCCTGAGGCGGTCAGCCAGCGTTGCCGCGCGGCGGATGCGTGCGATTCCACTCCCGCAGATTCTCTAGCGGCTTCTTCACGTAGGTGGATGACTTCAACAGCGCCAGCAAGGTGCCGTTGACCCATTGCCCAACGCGATCCATAGGTCGCAGCACGTCGATGAACAGCACCACACGCACTTCATCGGTGTTGTTGTAGACCTCATGTTCGTAGGTGTCATCGAAGAGTACGACCTCGCCCTCGCGCCAGTGGTAGCGCTCCTCGTCGACGCGAATCCAGCAGTCCTCGGCGCGCTCGGGCACGCGCAGGGCTAAGTGCACGCGGACCAACGCCCGCGTCGGGCCCCGGTGGGGCAGGATGTGGAACTCAGGCGCGAGGATCGAGAACCAAGCGTTCTGCAGATCAGGGATCCGCTCCAGCGCGGCCGCCGTCTGCGGGCACACGGCACAGTTCTCCTCCAGGCGGTTGCCCATCACGTAGAAGCCGAAGGTCTTCCAGTTATTGCCCTTCGAGATGCGCTTCTGGTCCGGCGAGAGCTGGTGGAAGGCGGGAATGTCTTCGGGGTGCTCCAGGAGCTGATCGAGTTCCGCGCGAATCGCCCTCGACTCGGCCTCGAGCGCCGGCACCCAGGGAAATACGGCGTTGTCGATGAACGGTGTTGTCGGCACCTTGGAGTGCTTGGCCTGGAACTCCCCGAACCAGCGAAGCAGGTGCTTACCGCCCTTGATGATGTACTTGCGCATCCCTGCGCTCTCCGTGCGTAAGTTGATTTCGCCGCGCAGCTTACACGGAACGGCGCGGCGGTCCTACGGGGGGCCTTCATCCCGGTCCGTCACCGTCTCGCCAGCAGCCCCTGCTGCACCCAGCGCAGCGGCCGTCCGTCGATGGCCGCCAATCCTCCGCCGATCAGTAGCATGCCGAGCACTTCCCGGCGGTACAGGTGCTCGCCCAGGATCGCGACACCCAGGACGATGGCAGTGACTGGGATCAGGAAGGTCACGAGGATCAGGTTGGTCGGCCCCGCCGTCGCCAGAATTCGGAAGTACAGAATGTAGGCGAGCGCCGTGGACAGCACGGCGAGGGCGACCACGGCCCCGAGGGCTGTGAGCGGTACCGGCCAAGGCAGGGACCAGGGCTGATCCACCACCAACGCCAGGGGCACCATGACCAGGCTGGACGCGATCACCTGCCCGGTGGCGGTGGCCAGCGGACCGATACCCGCCGCCTTGAAGCGACGGCCGTAGATGCCGGCACAAGCGTAGGAGAGGGCCGCCCCTAACACGGCCAGCTGGGCGAGGTTGGTCACCCCGAGGGAGCGCAGGGACGACACGCCCACCATCTCGGCCACGCCTACCAGCCCCAGTAGCACGCCCACCAACCTCGAGGCCGTGAGCTTCTCATCTGAGGTGACCGCGTGGGCGATCACCACCGTGAAGAGCGGCGCCGTACCGTTGAGGATCGAAGCGAGGCCGCTAGTGATGTGCGTCTGCCCCCAGACGATCAGGGTGAAGGGCACCACGTTGTTCAGCGCTCCCATGCACAGGAGAGCCCCCCAGAGTTCGGGCTCCCGCGGGAGACGCAGCCCCGCCACGCGTAGCGCCAGGAGCAAGATCATCGCCGCCAGCACCAAGCGTGCGGCCACAACGGTCATAGGCGGCAAGGCAGTGACGGCGAGCTCGATGAAGAAGTACGACCCGCCCCACAGCACCGACAGGGCCAGGAGCATCGCCCACTCGCGTGGGGTCATCGGTCGAATTGCTGCGCTACTCACGACGGTTGCCCTCCTCCCCCGGCGTCTCTCACCACGGCGCAGCGTACCGGTGCATTGCGGGCAACGCTGTCCGATTCTTGCGTGCTGCGGGGTCGAGGGCGCCTTCAGGTCGCGCTAGTGAGCCGCTTGGCAACTAGGCGCAGAAGTCAGGATTGCGCCGGAAGACGATCAGTCGCGAGGTGGTGTAGTTCCAGGCGAAGATGAACACGAAGGACGCCAGCTTGGCCGTCATGTCCGGAATGCTCTGCGACAACCACCAGACGACCGCGTTGGACACGGTCAGCCCGCCGATCGCCAAGACCAGGAACACCAGGTACTGACGCGCCATCGGGTGGTGGTGGCGGCGATCGGCGAAGGTCCAGCGCCGGTTCAGGAAGAAGCCGGTGGTAACGGCACAGCTGAAGCCCGCGGAGTTCGCCACCAACAAGGGGGATTCCAACACCAGCCGCAGTAAAGAGAAGACCGCCAGGTCCACGCCGGTGTTGAAGATGCCGATCGCGGTGAAGCGTCGCAGGCGCGACAGCTCGCTGGGTACGTTGTGTGCGGTATCGCCGTCCAATCTGCGCGTCCTGGCCCGTGGGGATCTCGGGCGGCGACTGGAAATCGTTGTTATGTCCGTCGCTTACACCCACTTGGGGTCGGGATGCTACCACTGTAGCGTCCGCTCTGCTCAAGGCAGGACGATCGAAACGCCGCCGTTCAGGCGCGGGACGCCCGCGACCAGATTCGCCCTGCCGGGAGGGTCACCGGGCGATGCGGGGGGCGCCGCCTACTGGAGGATTACCGGCGGTGGCTTACTCGGGAGCAATAGGATGTTCACTCTGGTGGCTTCCGCGCGTCGTCGTTGCGCCAGCTTGTAGGCCATGAACTGCAGAAGTGGGGCGCAGCGCCGCTTCGGGATGTGGGTGCCCGTCACCTTGAATTTGCGGCACACGAGGTAGTTGTCCTCGCCCTCCCCCCCAGCATCGCCCTGATAGGACAGTTTGTAGTCGCGAAGCTCAGGCACAAGCTCCACAAGGTCTTCCCAAGAGTAAGCCGCGGCACCATCGGCCTCGCCTGGCACGGCAGCGTCCCCGCTACCCGCGGACGTCTCAGCTGCCGCCTGTGCCTCCTCGGAACACTCGTTGCCGCGCTCCGCAGCACAGCCCTCCGCCGCTGTTGCTGCGGCGAGTGTGCCGCTCGCACCGAGCATGCACAGCACCAGGAATCGAACCGCGTGTTGCTGAATCGTCATGACCGCTTCCCCCCGGGGCTGCTACTGACTGCTGAGGTGACGACCTCGCTTGCGCCCGCCCAGTATGCCGCAGGCGCCTCCCGCTTGCATCGCTGCTGCGGTTGGTTGCGGCGAGCGGTTACACGAGCGCGATTAGACGACTTCTATTGCGCCGCTGTGCCGCGAACCTATCGGATCTGCTCACTGGGGATGGCTTACCCGTCCACCTGTTGAGCATGTACTTCGCTCAGGATCTCCTCGCGAACGCGCTCCAGCAACGGACGCGGTTGCGGCGCGCGATTGCCCTGGCACGGAGCGCTCCGCGGGCAATGGCTATTCCTCGCGCAAATCACATTGGCCGGCCGCCGCAGGCCATGGCGCACCCAGCCGATGTTGAGCACGCGTGCCGCCCGCGCCAACTGGTCAGCCGCCTCGTCGGGCACGGGCGCCTCGCCGCCGGCGGCATGGCACGCCTCGGCGATACTCGAAATCACCGACTCCGCATCCCCATCCTGCGTCTGCAGCGCCGGGCCCAAATCGACCCCCATGCAGATCACGTGGCGATTGCCCGCGGCGTCTTGCGACTGGTGGGTCTCGCAGGCGTAGAGGCTGCGTCGCCCCTCGTGCTCCATGATGCTGATCTGTGCAAAGGGTGTTCGGTCCGCCGACCGAATCACGCGAAACACCGCCCACTGGCGACAGGGGTTGAGCACCATGCGCATGTTGCCCCAGGGCAAGGCGATGCCGTTGCCTCGGTACACATGGCGCAACTGACCCTCATCGTAGGCATCGAGGTAGTGCCAGTGTTGATAGGGCGAGACGGCGGTGGCGCGACGCATCAGCACAGACAGGGTGAGATCCAGGCGCTCCACCCCCACTTGCATGTCGTACTCATGACGCAGAAGGAAGTCGCGGTAGGCCGTGCGCGGGCACAGGAGCGCGTCCGCGAAGAAGCCACACTCGAAGTCTCGCCAGGCGAACAGCACCTCTTGCGAAGCGATCCCGTAGGCGTCCTGCAGCGCCGAGCCGCCGCCCCAGCCACCAGTGGTGTGAAAGGAACGCTTGCCATCGCCACCGTGCAGCACCTTGTGTCCGATGTGCGTAGCCACATCGTACTTTACGCGCGCCGGGGCGCGTTCGAGTTGGCGGTTGAGATAGATCGTATTCGGGGGATCGAAGAACGAGCGCACCAACGCATGGTGGGCGGCCCCCTGCTCTTGGCTGCCTGTCTCGAAGGGTGAGCGATCGAACCAGCGAATCCGTAAGCCGACCTGATCTGCCAGCGCGAACAGATCGTCCGTCTGCAAGGGGAAGCGTTTGCCCCCCACCGCCTCTGCCGCACGTTCCAGGTCGGGCAGGCTGTTGTGCCGTGCTTCCTGGAAGGTGCGAATCAGTAGCTGAGCGAACTGATAGCCTGTGGTGCCGGTTTGGCTCAGCAGTTCCGGAATGGCGTGCTCGAGTTGTCCCTCCGAGAACAGAGCGCGGGGTTCGAGGCTGAAGCTCGTCAGGACATCGCTGGCACCGCTGCCGAGCGCCGGCGCGCCCGTGGTCGCTTCGCCTGCTGTCTCGGACTCATCCAGGAACCAAGCGGCGGGCTTTTGGAAAACGTCCGCCAGCAGATCGAGCAGCGCCCGGGACGGTACCCGTTTGCCGGTTTCGATCATGCTCAGGTAGGACACGGAGGGGGCGTTGCTGGGATCCAGGCGGGAACAGCGCGTGGACACCTCTTCCAGGGTCCAGGTGTGCCGCTTGCGCAGGGTCCGTAGCTTGGCGCCCAAAAAATGCGCGCGTCTGAGTAGCGTCGACATCGTTAAATCCGATCAAGTAGGTGGACCGGCGTCACAGCCAGCATAAGCATCGCTGGGGTCAGCCATTCGTAGCGTTGAGCATCCTGTAGTTAAATTTACACTGTGAAATTTTCATTGTGAAGTTTTCGGAAAGACAGCGGTAAGGTGACGCTTGATGTTTCCGTGCCCCGCTGCGTGCTTCGACCGTCGGGCGCTCGGATCGACGCGATGAATGAGTCCTGCTGGTCCTACAGAACCCCTCCCGGAGCCGATGTCCTATGACCAACCCCACCCCCTCCCGTGATGAGCAAATTCGCCAACTCGAAGCCGAATGGCGCGACAACCCTCGCTGGAAGAATGTTGAGCGCCCCTACAGCGCCGAGGACGTCGTCAAGCTGCGCGGCCACGTGCAGATCGAGTACACCCTCTCACGCCTGGGCGCTGAGAAGATGTGGCAGCAGATTCACGAGGAACAGCCCCTTTGCGGCCTCGGGGCGATGACCGGCAACCAGGCGATTCAAGAGGTGCAGGCCGGGCTCCGCGCCATCTACTGCTCCGGCTGGCAGGTGGCCGGCGACGGCAACAGCGCTGGTGAGGTCTACCCGGACCAGAGCCTCTACCCCGTGGATTCCGTGCCGAAGATGGTGGAGCGCATCAACAACGCTCTCCTGCGCACCGACGAGATCTACGCCCTCAACGGCGACAGCTCCGTGGACTGGCTGGTGCCGATCGTGGCCGACGCTGAGGCCGGCTTCGGGGGCAACCTGAATGCCTTCGAGCTGATGAAAGCGATGATCAAAGCAGGCGTCGCGGGCGTGCACTTCGAGGACCAGCTCTCCTCGGCGAAGAAGTGCGGTCACCTCGGCGGCAAGGTACTGGTGCCGACCCAGGAGGCGATCAACAAGTTGGTCGCAGCGCGCCTGGCGACGGATGTGATGGGAGTCCCCACGCTGGTGATCGCGCGCACGGATGCCGACGCCGCCAACCTGCTCACCTCCGACGTCGACGATCGCGACAAGCCGTTCCTGTCCGGTGGACGCACCCACGAAGGGTTCTTCAACGTCAACAACGGCATGGATCAGGCGATCGCACGCGGTCTCGCCTACGCCCCCTACGCCGACCTGATCTGGTGTGAGACCTCCAAGCCCGATCTCGAACAGGCCCGTCGCTTCGCGGACGCGATCCACGCCGAATACCCCGATCAGCTGCTGGCCTACAACTGCTCGCCGTCCTTCAACTGGAAGAAGAACCTCGACGACGACACCATGCGCACCTTCCGCGAGGAACTGGGCCGCATGGGCTACAAGTTCCAGTTCATCACCCTCGCTGGCTGGCATAACCTGAACCTCGGCATGTTCGAGCTCAGCAAGGCCTACGCGAAGGACGGTATGTACGCCTACTCCCAGATGCAGCAGCGTGAATTCGCGCAAGAGGAGAACGGGTTCCGCGCCACCAAGCACCAGTCCTTCGTCGGCACCGGCTACTTCGACGCCGTGCAGACGGTAGTGACCTCGGGCACCTCCTCCACCACCGCACTGGCCGGCAGCACCGAAGAGGCGCAGTTCAAGACGGCCAGCTGAGGGCTTCACTGCAGAGCGCCGGCGTCACCGCCGACACCGGCGCTCTCGGGTTCACCCCGCCCCCTCCGATCGGCTCGGTTTCGTGACCGCGCCTCCAGTTTCCCCTTGATTCCGCTCGATTTCGCGACCCGGTTCCTCGTTGCCGGGGCGGCTCCGTGACAGGCTAAAACTTGAGCAGTCCTGCGCCCCATGGCGGCCACGGTACTGCCTTGATTTGAGCGGAGAGCGACGGATGAAAGTGATGCTGGTCACCGCCCGCGGGGCGCGAACCCGACGGTTCGACCTACGCGAGCCGGCGCAAGCGCTACGCTTTACGGGCCTGATCGGTCCGTTCATGCTCGGACTCCTAGCGGTTTCCTTCGCCTTCGGCATGCTGGCTCAGGCCCGCTGGTTCAACAGCACCCAGCATCAGCTCCACCTGTCCCTTTCGGAAGCGCACGAGCAGCTCGATGACCTGCGCGAGCTGCGCGCTGGCGAGCACGAGGCGTTTTCCCGCCATCTGGGCGAACTGCAAGCGAGGATGCTGCGCCTGGACGCCCTCGGCAGCCGCCTCGTGCAGCAGGCCGCGCTGGACCCGGCGGAGTTCGACTTCGCCCACAATCCCTCCCAGGGCGGTCCGGCCATCGAGTGGCTCGAGCCGCCGGAAGAGTCCACGGGCCTGCAAGATCAACTCACCGGCGCCCTTCGCGACGCCGGCGAGCAAGAACTCCAGCTCTCCGCCCTGTCGGATTTACTGCAGTCGCGCGCCGTGGTGGAAGCGGCAACGCCCGAAGGCATGCCCGTGGCGCGGGGGTGGATTTCCTCGTTCTTCGGTCGCCGCAACGACCCCTTCACCGGTCGCCGCGCGCATCACCGCGGCATCGATTTCGCTGGCCGGGAGGGATCGCCGATCGTGGCCGTGGCGTCGGGCGTCGTGGTCTACTCCGGACCCCGCTACGGTTACGGCAATCTGGTGGAGATCAATCACGGGGCGGGCCTGGTCACCCGCTACGGGCACAACCAGAAGAACCTGGTCGCCGTGGGCGCCACGGTCGAGCGCGGTGAGCAAATCGCCCTGATGGGGCAGACGGGCCGCGCGACGGGCCCTCACCTGCACTTCGAGGTGCACCGTGACGGTCGCGCGGTCGACCCCTTGGCATTCATCAACGCCAAGAAAGACCCGACCACCTCGACCCCCGGTCAGTAGGCGATCGATCTCAGCGCCGCTTCGCGCCGAGGGCTGCCGCACTCACCCGTTGGAAGCGGGCCTCCAAGCCCTCGCGATGCTCCACGCTGACCGCACCCAGCGAATGCCAACGACGCAACATGCCCTCGATCTGGGCGCTGGACGGTTTCTCCGTGCCACTCATCGACGCCTGCAGACGGTCGATCTGGAACGCCATGCGCTGCGCCTTCAGGTGCGCGGGCGAGTCGACGCCGGTGGCGATCTCCAGCTCGAGGCACAGTTGCTCGCGCTCGCGTAGATTCTCGGCGACCGAGTCCCTCAGGTTCTGCGTCGCTGCCGCGTCCCCGCCGGCGCTGGCCAAGGCGCGTTCGTAGCGCGCGGCCACCGCTTCCAGGCCCTTGTCGGTGATGCGCTCCAAGGCGTCCCAACGGCCGCTCACCGTTTCCGCTAGCTGGGCGAGATCCGCAGCGTCGTCGAGTACGGCCTGCTCGAGCTCCCCAGCCAGCGCAGCGCGATCGGCCAGGGCGCTGAGCCCCTGCAGCTGGCGTGCATCGCGACGTTGGCGTCGGGCGGTATCGAAGCTGTCGCAGGCCTTGCGATAGCGGGACTTCAGCGCCCCTTCCTTCGCCCGTGGCACCTCACCCGCATCGGCGTAGGCGCTGCGCGCCTCGCTGTAGGCCCGCACGAGCTCGTCCTCCCGCGCACGATCTTCGGCTCGGAACCCGAGGGCACCGAGTTCCGCGGCAACCTTATCGATTCGTTCACAGGCCTCCTGCGCACACTTGAGCGAACCGTCACGCGCGCCCTGCGCCACCTCGCGCTGCTCGCGCAGGCGCTCGAAGATGCGATCGCACGCCGCACGAAAATCGGTCCACAGCGCTTGTTCCACCTTGCGCGGTCCGCGTACGCGCGGCGTCCACTCCGCCTGAGCACGCTTGGCCTGATCGGCCGCGCCGCGCAGATCATCGCGCTCGGCCAATTCCGCCAGATCTCTCACCACCTGACGACGTCGCTCGAGATCCTCCTCGCGCACGGGAATGAGGCGCCCATCGAAAATGGCTCGCACCTTATCGTGACGCTCCATCAGGGGCTTGTTGTCGCGTCGGTTGACAGGGCCGACGGCACGCCAGTCGCGGCGGAACTGTCCCATCGACTTGTCGAGGCCGCGCCAGTCCACCTCGCCCTCCCAGTCCGTCTCGGCCGCCAACGCTTCGAGGTGCTCCACGAGCGCGACCTTGCGCGCGAGGTTCTCGTTGCGTTGGTCCGCCTCGGCGGCGAAGTGCTTGCGGCAGGGTTCGTAGGCCTTGGTGCAGGCGGTGTTGAAACGCTCCCATAGCGCCTTCGCCGCACCGCCTTCGGCCTTGTCCAGCTTCTTCCAACTCTCGCGGTAGCCGCGGATCGTACGCGCCAGCGCCGCGGGGTCCTGACCCTCGCTGCTCAGCAGCTGTTCGACCTCGTCGCACAACCGTTCGCGGGCCCGGTCGGTGCTCCAGCGGCGCCACGAGCGCAGTTCGTTCAGCTTCGGGCCGGTGGCGCCGAGTCGCTCGCGCGCCGTGCGAATCGCGGCGTTGCCTCGCGCCTTGCCGAGCTGCTCACCGATGACCCGCGCCGCATCGAAGGCAGCCGTGGCGGGCTTGAGGTCGCCCGCCGCAATGTGAGCATCGGCCTCGTCCAGGCGCTTGTTGAGTTGCTCCAGGCGCTTCGCGAGCTCGGCCGGGTCCAGTGCGGGCTTAGCACCTTCCCCCTTATCGTCACCCTTGCTATCGTTCTCGCTAGGTTCGGTTGCTTCGCCTGCCGCTTTCGCGCCAACAGCTCCTTCGGTACTCGCCCCCAGGGCCTGGAAGCGCGCGAGCAGTGATTTGAGCATCGAGTCGTCGCTGGGCTTGGCGAGGCTCTCCCAAGCGCTGTTGAGGGACTCATCAGCGACGGTCCCCTCTTGCCCCTCGCGTTCCTCGAGCCATGCCTCGAGCGCCGTCACCCGGCGCTGATCTTCCGCACGGCGCGAGCGCATCGCCTCGAGGCGCCCGGCTACCTCCTCGAAGGCGTCGAGGCCGTAGTCTGGGCCAGCAGCATCGGTCAGGGCGGACCACTCCGCGCGCAACCCTGCGAGATCCGCGCCACCGCTATCGGCAGCAAGCTCGCGCTCGATCAGGGCGAGGATCTCGTCCCCTCGCCGGCGCGCCTCGGAGCGACCCGTCAGCCGGGCCTGGATGCGCTCGCGGGCCACCGCGTAGCGCGACCTGGCCTCGGCAAAGTCATCGGCATCACCGCCGGCCCACTGCTCCCACTCCTGATCCAGCTTGACGTAGGCCGCCGTGTCGATCGCGTCCAGCGCCGACTCGGCGAGACGGTCGATCTCCGAGCACAGGCGGTCCGCCTCCTCGGCACGCTCCCGAGCGATGCGTGCCCCATCGGCGCGTTCCCGTGCCAGGCGCGCCACGCCCTTGTCCCGATTGCGGGCCGAGCGAGCGATCTCCTCCAGGAGGGACTCCTCCTCGACGCGCTCCAGGGCGGCGCTACGAAGCTGACCTGCGGGATCGCTCGCCGCCACCTTAGCCAGTAGCGCCTGGTTGCTCACGAGCCCCAAGGCCGCGCTTCGAAGCGCGCTGTCGCTCGCCTGCGTCAGTACCCCTTCCACGACGCTCTGATCCCCCGCGAAGCGGGACAGGCAGGCTTCGCGTTCGGCGCGAACCTCGTCGGAGGCGGCCGGCGTAGCGATTACCTCCACGAGCCGCTGCCTGGCACACTCGCGCGCCTCGGCGTCGGCGTCCGACTGCGCGGCCTGACTCAATGCCTCCAGTGCCTCCAGCTTGCGAAGGGCAGCCTTACGCACGGTCCCGTCCTCATCACCGAGGGCAAGCTCCTGCAAGCGGGGATCGGCGGCGCCGATCTCATCGATGGCCTGCAGGCGCAGCTCCGGGTCGGGGCTTTGAAGTTTGGAGCCGAAGATCTGGCGAAACATGTGTGTCAGTCCGTCCTTGGGTGGGGGTCAGGAGACGTGTTCTTTTGACGGCGGCGGAGTATAGCAATCTGCTTCGACAAGGAGATGACAGGGGTAGTAAGGCGTCCCAGGAGATCCGCGACATTTGACAGGAACCACTGGACGCCACTCCCGACGACGGTATTCTGCGGCGGCAGCAGACGGCACCTGGGGCAGACGCCACCCCCTCGCCTGGAGTAACGTAGGCCCCAAATGAGCGATATTGACAGCGATAGCAACGAGGACCGGCGCGACGAGGTTACCCAGCTGCTCGGCGCCTGGCGCGCGGGGGAGCCAGCGGCACTGGATCGCCTCGCTCCTATCGTCTACGACGAGCTGCGCCGCCTGGCTCGCCACTACATGTCACGGGAACGTCCCGGGCACACCATGCAGGCTACGGAAGTGGTCAACCAAGCGTTCGTGCGCATGATGAAGGTGGATGTCTCCTGGCAGGACCGGGCCCACTTCTTCGCCGTCGCGGCGCGCATGATGCGCCGTATCCTCGTCGATCACGCCAAGGCCAAGCACCGGGTCAAGCGCGGCGGTAACGAGACCACCCTGCACATCGACACCTCGATGCAAATCGCCGTGGCCGAAAACGTCGAACTGCTCGCCCTCGACGAAGCGCTCACCCACCTGCAACAACTCGATCCGCGCAAAGCCGACGTGGTCGAACTGCATTTCTTCGGCGGCCTCACCTACGATGAGATCGCCGAAGCGCTCTCCATCTCGCCGGCCACCGTGCATCGAGAACTCCGCATGGGCCGGGCCTTGTTGCACGCCACGCTGACCGCCGCCGACGACGACTGATCACTCACCGCGGCCACTGTTCGACGGCCCCATCCGGGCCCGCCAGATAGTGCACGATGCGGTGGTTATTCGTGTCGACCAGCAAGACCCTGTCGGCATCCTCCGCGTAGATCCCCATCGGCTCACACAGGGGCGCCAGGCGTTCCGCCCACGGGGGCGTGTCGATCCTGCCGCCGCCGCCCTCGCCCACCGCAACCTGCATGATTCGATCGTTGTAGCAATCGGCAATCAGCAGCCGCCCGTCCACCCATGCGATACCTAACGGATACTGAAGGTCGCTGGCCTCTGGCCTCGCGCCTGCGGCCTCATCGTGTTCGCACCCCGCAAGGGTCCGCACACTGCCTGTCTCATCCAGGGTGAGGGAGCGGACGAGGCCGCTGTCACTATCGGTGAAGAACAGGCGATCCCCAGACTCCTCCAACGCTAGATGCGCTGGCTGGGAAAGGCGCGAGCGACCGGCTGGGCCATCCTGGCGTCCTGCTTCACCGGTGCCGGCAAGGCGCCGAACGCTGTCGTCCACGCGACTGTAGACACCCAGCTGATGGCTGCCGGCATTGGTGAAGTAGACCGATCCGCCGTCGAGCTCCAGATCCCAGGGTGAGGAGAGCGCACAGCTGAGCGCGTTGCGCGGCTCGCGTGGCAGGCCGTAGCCACGCCGTCCCGTACCGGCCACGGTGGTGACCCGATGTTCTGTCACGTCGATGCGCCGGATCGCATGATTGCCGGTGTCCGCAACGTAGATGGCGTCGGCGCTACAGACCAGGCCGTGCGGACTGTAGAAGCAGGCTTGCGCAGCGCTGCCGTCGCGATGGCCTGGTACGCCAGCACCGAAGCGCGCCTGCTCCACGCCCGCGTCATCCAGCAGCACGATCTGATGATGTCCGCAATCAGCGACCGCCCAACGCTGGCGTGTCCCCGGGAGCGGTTTGATCACCGTCGGAAAGCGCAGGGCGCCGTGGAACATCGGCGGCGCCACGGGGGGTACTGGCACTGCCGGGGCGACACCTGGCGCCAGAATCCGCACCGGACCCGTCTCGGCCACCGCGGTGGCGCGCAGTTCCTCCAGAACGCTGCGCAGGCGCCGTACGTCGGGTTCACCCACGTGGCGCGAGAACGTGCCGTCTGCGCGGAGCGAGACCAGGGTGGGAAGCGTGTCTACCGCGTAATCGCGGCGCAGTTCGCCGCTGCGATCGTGGAGCACCGGCATGCGCAGGGATAGCCTGGCGATAGCGCGTCGCACGTTCTGCGTGTCTCGCTCACGATCGAAGCGTGGCGAACATACGCCAGCGACGAGCAACTCGCTCCCGTACGCGGGCAGCAACTCGTTGAGCAACCTCAGAGTCTGCAAGCACGGGACGGAACTACTGGAGAAGAAGCAAAGCAGAGCGTCCCGGCCCGCGACCGCTGGCCGCTCGTCACCCTCGAGGTTGATCCAGTTCAGAACTCCTGGATCTGGATGCTTGCGCACAGGGTCTGGAAAGTAAGCTGTCACGGACCTGCGACGCCTCGTGCGAAGTAGGGAAGCAGGTGCTGGCCGAGACCGGCACCGTCGATCGTTGGGGTCACGGCTTCATCATATCGAATATTTTGGGGAAAGTTTCCCAATCTGGAGGTTCGGGTGGCGATCCTAAGTTTCCGAGCGGCGAGTCTCGCGCACACGGCGTGGTGTTGCGCGACTTGGTTAGCGTGTATGACGGCGGCCTACGCCGGCGATCTCTACCGCTATCAGGACGAGCAGGGGAACTGGCACTTCTCCGACAAGCCACCGGCGACCGGGGAGGCGACGCGCCAGACCCTGGGCCGCGAAACCCTGTCGCCATCGGTGGAGCTGCAGCGCGTGGATGCACAGTCCGTGGCGCTCAAAAACGGCTTCTCGATACCGGTTCAGGTGCTCGTGGTCGCCAGTAGTGGCGAGCGTTTCGTCACGGTCGTTGGCGCGCTAGAGACTGAGACCGTGTCCATCGAGGGCGTTTCCGCGGACGCCACCCTCGAGCATGCCTACCAGCTCGGTGACCCTGAAGCGGAGCACCAACCTCCCCGCCCCTACCGCGTACCGTTTGCGGCGGCATCACGCCAGCGCGTGAGCCAGGGCTTTAACGGGGGCATCACGCACCTGGATCCGTCGAGCACTTATGCGGTGGACATCGCCATGCCGATCGGCACCGGGATCATGGCCGCCCGTGAGGGGGTGGTGGTGGAGATCGCGTACGCCAACTTCGCCGGCCTTGCAGACGCACCGACACGACCACCGCCTGCCAACCTCGTGCGCATCGGACACGACGATGGTACCTACGCCATCTACGTGCATCTGGATCGCGCTTCGGTGCGCGTGAGACCGGGTCAGCGAGTGCGCCGGGGGGAGTTGATCGCAGCGTCGGGGAATACCGGCTTCAGCACCGGCCCCCACCTGCATTTCGCGATCCTTCGCAACGCCGGTGGGGAGGCCGTGTCGGTGCCCTTCGTGTTCGAGGGAACTGCGGGTAAGCCAGTCGTCCCAGAACAGGGCGCGTGGCTGACAGCCTACCCGTAACACCTCATCGGCTACATGCTCTTGAGCATCGCCTTCAAGGACAGCTTGCGCGGGAGGCGCTTCACGCCATCCACCACCTTGGCCTGGGAGTTACGTGCCTCGGACTGCCACTTCTCGAAGGCTTCCCAACGCGGGCCGTTGCCGGACGCACGCCGCGTGCACGACCAGGGGTCGCTCTCACCGCCGCGATTGAGCTTGCTGAAACCATCTTCCGTGAGCAAAAAATTCACGCGCGTACGTTCCTTAACGCGACGTTCGGTTGGGTTTGCCGGCGCACTGGGCATGCCTTTGGACTGGTTCATCGGAGGTCTCCGCGTCGGTTCTGGTAGGGGGTCCGCCTGCGCGTGACCCGACGTCTGCCTTACCGTAATCAGCTGGCGCCGCGGGTACGCAGACGCAGTTAACATTTTCATCCGCGCTTCGACATAGGCACGATCGCTGCCTCTACAGCAGTGACAGTTGCCCGGCGCTCGCCCCACCAAGAACCGCCTCTTCTCCGGGCCAAGCGGGCAAGGCGCCAACATCACGACAGTGCTCATCGCACACGGCCACCAGGGCCTGATGAAACAGGCGGGCGAACGTCGGGCTGTGCGCGTTGTTCGGGCAGTGCATGAACATCATCGGGCGCCGGCCTGCGTTAAGCCAATCGCGAATTATTCGCGCCCAGTGCATGAGCCAGGGCGCTGTGACGGCTGCGTCGGGATGGGCGATCAAGCGCACGATGGGCGTCGACGTCAGGGCCAGGGGGCGCACCGGGAGGTTCGGCTTGGCATGCTCGGCAGCTAACACATCTGGATGGTTCGCATCACCGCTGCGCATGGGGCGCGAGTCCAGAACGATGCGTTCGACGCCGAGCGCTTGCAGTTGCTCGTCCACCTCGTCGGCGAGGATTTCGTCGTCGAAGAAACGACGTTGCCGCAACTCGACCGCGTACGAGAAGTCCTCGGGTAGCCCCTGAAGAAAGTCGAACAGCACCTTGAGCGAGGCAGGCCCGAAGGACGCTGGCAGCTGGATCATCAAGGGCCCCATCTGGCCGCGTAGAGGCCGCAAGCGATCGATGAAGGCGCGAGCCGGGGCCTCACATCCGCGCAGGCGAGCGTCGTGGGTCACCACCCGCGGGAACTTGAAGCAGAAACGGAAGTGCTCGGGCACCTGGTCCATCCAGCGGGCCACCGTGTTCGCAGCCGGTGTCGCGTAGAAGGTGGTGTTGCCTTCGACCGCGTTGAAAACGCTGGCGTACTGGCGCAGGTAGTCGCCGGACGTACTACCAGCGCGGTACAGTCCGCCTTCCCAATCGGCCAGGGCCCACAGGGGGCAGCCGAGCCCGTACGCGAGGGGCGTGCTCATCGGCCGTCGCCGCGGCCGTGGCGGGGTGCTGAGGATCCTTCTCCTTCGCGCGTGGTCGAAGGCATGGTGCGAACAAGTTGTCGGCGGCGCTCGCGCGCCCCCGCCTGAGGAAGACCGATCATGGCGAGAGCATACCTGCCGCTCGCTTCACGCAAAAACCCACCGTCGCGCGAACGTGGCTCGCTCAGCAGTCACCTGCTGATCCTCGTGCTTGGGGCGGCCATCGGCGTCGCAGGAGTGTGGCTGGCGATAAGCGCCGGCCTGTGGGTCCCCGAGTTGGCACCGCCCCAACGCGTGAGCGCAACGGACCCGGCCGCGGGCCTGCAGCGCAAAGCGCCCAACGCCGCTCGGGGCCGACTGCCCGCCGTGCTGGAACTCAACGTGAGCTACGCTGAGCGGGCACCGGTGCGCCTGTCCGCGATCACGATCGCCCTTCGCGATGGCCGCATTGGCATCGTCACCGCCCTACCCGCCCTGATCGATGCCACCCAAGTCCTGATACCTGTCGGTCGAGGGCGTGCCCTGCGCGTGCAAGAGGTCTTGGCCGTGGCCCCGGAGGCCCAGTTGGTCATGCTCGGGATCGACGACGCATCGGAATCGTCCTTGGTCGGCCTGAGCCCGTCTGAGGGCACCGATGCAGGGCTGTACCTGGGGCGTACGCTCGCCCTGCTGGGGTTAGGCGACGTTCGCGAAACTGCCTACGTGGACTCCTCGGCCCAGCGCAGCGAACTCGGCGGCTACTGGTACGCACTGAGCGCAGCGGCCTCGGCGGTGACCACCCCGGCGGCGATCGTGGATGAGCGAGGCGACCTGATCGGTATCGCTGTGCGCTCACCGACTGGGATCGACACGCCCAACGTCCGCGCTGGCCTCGATCTGCAAGCGCTGACGCCCCTGCTCGGCCCCGATCCGGCACTGGCTCGCAGCCTCGACGCGTTCGTTGGCAGCTTCTTCGACAGTAGCGACATCGGCCGCCTCCTCAGCGTGGAGCTCGCCGCCCAGGGAGGCGCCTGGCAGAGCGTCATCGCCGCCGGCTCGGAACTGATGTACCTATCGTATCCGATCGCCGATCGCGTACGCCCCCTCCTCGAGCAGGCCTTTCAGGTGACCATCGCCGACGCGCTGGCAAGCAGCGACGGTGTGCGACGCGCGGAGCGTATTCTCGCCGAGGCGTCGGACCTGTTGGGATGGAGTGCGTCGCGACGGGTGCTCGCGGCCCGCGTCGCCCGGGCCCAAGGGGATGTCGCTGGCGCCCTCGCCCAGCTCAACGCCGCGCAGCAGGAGGCCCAGTCAGATCCGCAGACCCAGGCGAGCCTGCGCGATGCCGCACGCCGGCTCCTGAGCGATCTTCTGGCGAGCCAGCAGCTCGAACCCCAAGACGGCATCGCCCTGCTCCAGGCACAGCTCCAGTGGGATCCGGACCACGCGCCGTACCATGCAGACCTCGGGCGCCTCCTGTTCGAGCAGGCGCGATACCGCGATGCCCTACCGCCCTTGTACCGCGCTCGGGCCTTGGACGGCGCCCGCTACGGCGCCGAGTTCGCCTCCCTCATCAGCCTGGCGGAAGAGCGCCTCTACGCCCCGGACATCACCGTGGTGCCCATCTTCAGCCAGGGCGCGACGCTGTTCGTCAACGGCACCATCCCCGGGACGGCCGGCACCTTCCGATTCATCCTGGACACCGGGGCCAGCATCACCGCCATCTCACCCCGGGTGGCCGCTCAGCTCCCGGGTCTTACGAGCCGCGGTACCGTGCGTCTGACCACCGCGAACGGCCAGGTCGACGCCCCCTTGGTGACCCTGCCGACCCTGGACGTGGCCGGCGCCCGTGTGGCGCAGCTGGACGTGGTCGTGCTCGACTCCCTGGCTAGCTACGATGGGCTCCTCGGCCTGTCATTCCTCGATCACTTCAACATGGAACTGGATCGCAACCGCAACGAGATGACCCTGCGCTTGCGCTAAGGCACGTTCGATGACGCAGAAGACCTTCGCCCATACCCTCACCCGGCAGGTGCTGCCGACCGTTCTCGCGTTGCTGATCGGCGTCGTGATCGGCGGTCGCTTCGCCGGTGGCGACGACGCCACGCTCACCGATTTCCCCAGCGGCACCTTCGACGACACCACAAACCGCGCACCTTGGGAGCGTGGCAGTCGATCTACGGCTGCCCCCGCCGATGAGAGCCTGAATGCGCTCAGCCAACGCCTGACCGCAGAGACCCGCGCGCGCGAAGCCCTAATGGAGCAGATCGCATCCTTGCAGGACCAGGTGGAGGCGCTCGAGCAGCGTCTCGCTGGCAACAGCAGCCCTGAGCTGGATCCGGACGCCCTGGCCGAAGCGGCCCTGTCGCAGACCCTGGCGGAACTCGAAACGGTGGCGGCGGCCAGCCCGGACGAACGCGAGCTGCGACGTTTCATCGACGCAGGCTTCGCACCGGACCGAGCGGCAGACCTGAAGGCGCGCCAGGATGAGCTGTCCTTGCAGCGCCTGTTCCTGCGCGATCAGGCACGGCGCGAAGGCTGGATGGGCTCCGAGCGCTATCGCACGGAGCTGGCTCAGATCAACGAGGGGGTGGAGCAGCTGCGTTCGGAGCTCGGCGACGACGACTACGACCGCTTCCTCTACGCCACGGGCCGACCGAACCGCGTACTGGTGCGCACGACCCTGACCGGCGGGCCTGCGCAGGAAGCAGGACTGCAGCCCGGGGATGCCATCCTGAGCTACGACGGCTCGCGCGTGTTCGACACGCGCTCCCTGGTCACCATGACCCAAGGGGGCTCCTTCGGCACCCCCACCTCCATCGAGGTGGAGCGCGACGGTGAGCGCCTGGTGCTCTACATCCCGCGCGGCCCCCTGGGCCTCAACATGCGCTCCTCGACCCAGCGCCCTGAGGAAGGCAGCTAACCAACTCGCCAGGTGCTGCTGGTGCGCACTGAGCGGCTCAGCCGGAGCTGCTGACCAGCGACTTGACGGTGTTGATGTAGCTCTCCATGGCGTCGTTCCGATCCAGTCCGCTGACCTTGGCCCACGCGTCGTACTTGGCCCGACCGACCATATCGAGCATGCCGGGGCGCTTGCCGCTGATATCCCCCGACGAGGCCTGCTTGTACAGGGCGTACAGCTTCAGCATCTCATCATCACTCGGGCGCTTGGTCAGCGCTTTGACGTCTTGTTGCGCCTGCGCGAAGGCCTGTTCCAGATCACTCACGGCAATTCCCCCTAGCGTGTTGTTGGTATCGGCAGGGCCAGAGCTTACCGAGTCACCTGGTCGATGGTCACGGTGATCGCGCCGCCATCGCTCACGGCCACCTCCTGACTGCCCCACAGATCCCCGGGCGCGGCGATCGGGTTGCCACTCGCCGACACCCTCGCCACCACCTCGACTTGGCTCACCGATGAGATCCCTCGTCCGGGAATCATCGCGTTTGCGTCGCTCAGTTCGACGTCGAGGGGAAGCTCCGAACTGCGCCGCCGCACCACGGCGAGGGGCGGTCCGCCGCCGCCAGGGGTGCGGGCGATGATGAACAACACCTGGTCTTGCGCGGCGAGTTCGGTGCGCAGACTGTCAGCCAGTTCGACCCGCACCTGCAGGCGAGTGCTGTGCGCCGCGTCATCCGCCGCCGTGCCCTCCGCGGCGGGATCGGGCGGTGTGGCGCCAGCAGCTGCCATGGATTCGCGGATCTGCGCGGGCGGGGGCGCATTCTGGGCCGCGAGTTGGGTGGCCATGGCGATGCGCTGCTCGAGCACCTCGCGCATCTGATCCTGATCGGCCAGCTGCGGCGCGGCGAGGAGCCTCTCCCAGCGCCCCTGGGCCGTGGCGTACTCGCCCTGCTCAAAGGTGCGCAGGCCACCCCACCACAGGGCGCGAGGGTTATCCGGCAACGTCGTCAGTGCGCGCTCCAACAGGTCACCTGCCTCGCCGAGGAGCGAGCGCTGATCGTTCAGGATCATCGCCTCAGCGTACTCGGCGGCCACCTCGGCGGTGAGCTGGCTATCCTCGCCCTGGGCACTCTGGCGGTAGGCCTCGCGGAAGGCCTGCTCGGCGCCATCGAAGCGCCCTAGGTTGAAGTAGGAGCGGCCCAACAGGCGCCACTCCTCGAGGCTGCCGCCATCGCTGCGCAGACGCTGCGCCAGCGCCTCCACGATGTCCGGTTCGCCGCCGCCCGCTGCGGCATCCTCCGCGGCCGCCCGCACCGTCTGCGCCGTGCCCAGGGTCCCCCAATCGAAGTTGCTGAGCCTGGGGTAGGAGAGCAGCACGATCAGCGGCACCAAAAGCAACAGCACGCCGGCGGTAATGGCACGCGTGCGGCCCTCGGTGCCAACGGATCGGAGCACGGGCAGGATGACCAGACAAACGGCGACGCCCGTCATCAGCACGACGAGCCCGAGAAAAACTGGGTTGATGCTCACGTGTCCCTGTCAGCCTCGTGGTCGCCACCCACCACGGGTGGCTCGTCATCCGGCTCCAAGGCCATCAGGTCATCGCCCACGGCGACCCGTCGCCGGACCGTCCCCGCCACCACTGCCGCCCCAGCACCGAGTAGCAGGAAGGGGGCCAACCACAGCAGGGCCGTGCTCGCGTTGAAGGGCGGGCGATAGAGCA
This sequence comes from Pseudomonadota bacterium, assembly GCA_039815145.1. Taxonomy (NCBI): domain Bacteria; kingdom Pseudomonadati; phylum Pseudomonadota; species Pseudomonadota bacterium. The sequence continues at coordinate 13,088 of JBCBZW010000019.1, read as the reverse complement.
CGAACTGGCCGTAGCGATCGACCATGTACTCGAGTATCTCCTCGTCGCTGCGCCCCGCGAGCAGCATCTCGCGCACCTTCAGGCGAAGGTCCTTGGCGATTCCAGCGTTCGAGTCGCCGATGGTCTGGTTCTGGCACTTCACGCAGCGCAACTCTTCCGTTAGGCGATCGTAGCGCGTCTGAAGTTCAGGATCCTCGAAGAGCGTGTGATCGTCGATCGCCCAGCTAACCGAGCCCATGAGGCTCAGCAGCCCCAGCACCGCACCCACGCGCATCCACACCTGCCGCCTGGCCATCATCGCCGGCCCGTTGCAGCTTGCGCCGTGGTGGCCTCACCGGCCTCGCGCATGGCAGGCAGCAACACCTCTTGCCAAAGGGCATCGGTGATCGGGCCGATGTGCTTGTAGCGCACGACCCCCCCGGCGTCGATCACGAAGGTCTCCGGCGCGCCGTAGACGCCCCAGTCGATCGCCGCCTGCCCGGCGCGGTCGGCGCCGGTGAGTACGTAGGGATCGCCCAACTGCGCCAGCCAACGCTTGGCCAAGGCATCGTCGTCTTTCCAGTTGATGCTGTAGATCGGTACCCCGGCCTCGGCCATTCGCATCAACACGGGGTGTTCGGTCTGACAGCCAGGACACCAGGTACCCCACACGTTCACGAGGGCCACGCGACCCGTTAGGTCCGCTTGACTGAAGGTGACCGTCTCATCGTAGAGCGACGGCAACGTGAACGCGGGTGCCGGCTTGCCGATAAAGGGCGACGGCAGCTCCCCGGGGTCCCGTTGCAGGCCTGCCCACAGGAACCCTGCGAGCACGACCAGGGCCACCACGGGCACGTAGAAGCGCACCATCAGCCCGACGCCCCTTGGCTCGCACCCACCGCCGGCGCCGCATCCGGCACCGAGCTGCTTGGAGCGCGGGCGGTCGCACGCGCGCGGTAGCGCCGGTCCGAAGCCGCGACGACACCGCCGATGGCCATCAGCAGCGCGCCCAGCCAGATCATGCGAATCAGCGGTTTGAACTGCAGACGCACACTCCAGGCCGATGCACCGAGATCTTCACCGAGGGCAGCGAACAAGTCCCGCGCCAGGGTGCCGTCGATGTCGGCTTCTGTCATCGGGCTCTTCTGCACCCGGTACACGCGCTTCTCGGGGTAGAGGGTGGTAAGCACCTCATCGCCGCGCAGCACGGTCACCGTGCCCACCACGGCCTGGTAGTTGGGGCCCTCGGCGGGCACCACTCCGTCGAAGCGGAAGCCGAGCTCGCCGATCTCCTGCACCTCACCCACCTGCATGGCCGTGTCCAGCTCCACGCTGTAGGTCTTGGTGACGGCAACGCCAAGGGTGAACACTCCTACGCCGATGTGCGCGAGCGTCATCCCCAGCACGGTGGCGGGCACGCCCCGCCCGCGACGCAGGCGCGTCAGCGGCTCGAGAAGCGCCGAGAAGACGATCCACAGCCCCATGATGATGGCGAACGCCGTCGATGGGCCGAGGCGCCCGAACACCAGCAATGGCAGGGCGATACCGAGCACAACGGCAAGTCCGAGGGGCCAGCGCAGGGTACGCAGCAGATCCTCCGGCCGGGCCTTCTTCCAGGCCGCGTGCATACCGACGGCCAGAATCGTGATCAACGGCGTCATGGCGATGGCGAATCCGTACTCGAAGTACGGCACCCCGACCGAGATCTTCTCCGGCCCGAAGGCCTCGTAGAAGAGCGGGAACAGCGTGCCGAGCAAGATCACCGCGGTGGCCACCACCAGCAGCAGGTTGTTGGCGAGGATAAAGGTCTCGCGCGAGGACGCCGCAAAGCGCGCATCGGAGTCGAGCTGGGGCGCACGCCACGCGTAGAGCACGAGCGCCCCACCCACCACGATCAGCAAGAAGGCGAGGATGAACGTGCCCCGGGTCGGGTCCGACGCGAACGAATGCACCGACACCAACACACCCGAGCGCACCAGAAACGTGCCGAGCAAGCTCAGGGAAAAGGCGCTGATGGCGAGCAGCAAGGTCCAGCTCTTGAACAGCCCTCGCTTCTCACTCACGGCGAGCGAATGGATGAGCGCCGTCCCGGCCAACCACGGCATGAAGGACGCGTTCTCCACCGGATCCCAGAACCACCAGCCGCCCCAACCGAGTTCGTAGTAGGCCCACCAGCTGCCGAGGGCGATGCCGACGGTCAGGAACGACCAGGCGATGGTCGTCCAGGGTCGGGTCCAGCGGGACCAGGCGCTATCCAACCGGCCTTCGAGCATCGCCGCGATGGCGAAGGCGAAGGCGACCGCAAAGCCCACGTAGCCCGTGTATAGCATCGGAGGGTGTATCGCGAGGGCTGGGTCCTGCAGCACGGGGTTCAGGTCCCGCCCCTCGAGCACGCCGGGCGGCAGGCGCACGAAGGGATTGGACGTCTCCAGGGTGAACAGGGCGAAGCCAACACTGATCAGCCCGAGCACACCTAACACGCGCGCTGCGTAGGCCGCGGGGAGCCGGTTGCTGAAGATGGCGACGGCCACGGTCCAGATGCTGAGCACCAGGATCCAGAACAGCAAGGACCCCTCGTGCGCCCCCCACACGGCCGCGATACGGTACGGCACCGGCAACGCCGTGTTGCTGTTTGAGGCGACGTAGTGAACGGTGAAGTCGTTCTGCACGAAGGACCAGGTGAGCGCTGCGAAGGCTAGCGCGACAAAGGCGAACTGCCCGTAGGCCGCTGGGCGCACGGCCGCGATCCACTCGGCGCGACCGCTCTGACCACCCGCAAGCCCCATCAATGCCTGGATCAGCGCCAGGGCGAGGGCCAGCACCAGGGCGAAGTGGCCGAGCTCTGGGATCATTCGCCGCGTGCCTCGCGTGCCACCTTCATGCTCTCGGCAACCTCTGGCGGCATGTAGCTCTCGTCGTGCTTGGCGAGCACCTCGTCCGCGACGAAAGCACCACCCGCCCCGACCGTGCCGTGGACGATGATGCCCTGCCCCTCCCGGAACAGGTCCGGCAAGATCCCCTCGTAGGTCACCCGCACTTCCTCGGCCGTGTCCGTGAGCACGAAGGCGACCTCCAGGGAGCCCTCCTCGCGTTCTACGCTGCCCTCGGTGACCATGCCCCCGAGACGCACGCGGCGATCGGCCGGCGCCTCGCCGTTGACGATCTGGGTGGGGCTGTAGAAGTAGAGCAAGTTCTTTCTGGCAGCGACCAACCCGAGTGCGGTGGCCGACACGGCCCCGACCAAGACCAGCGCCACGGCCAGCATTCGCTGTCGTCTAGGCGTCATCCTCTGTCCCTCTCTACCTGCGCCCGCCGACGCAAGGTGATCAACATCTGCCGATGGCCCCGATGGGCCGCCCATATGTTCAGCGCTATCACGAGGGCCGAAATGCCTACGGCGCTCCAGACGTAGCTCGCGTAGCCGCCCATCGCAAAGAACTCGGCCATGTCATCCAGCTCCCGGTGCGCCGCTCGGACTCGGCGTAGGGTTGGAGGCACTCGGGCCGGCGGGGTTCCGCGTCGCCTGCTGTCCCGGGTCGTTGTCTTCGCCCAGCACCAGGGCCTTGACCCAGGCCTTCTGGCGTTCGCGACGCAGCACCTCCGTACGCACGCGCACACACACCAGTGAGGCGAAGAGCAAGGTGTAGCCGAGCGCCATCATGATCAAAGGCGTGGCCATGCTCGCGGCGATCCGCGGCCCCTCGCTGGTGATCACCGTGGGCGGTTGGTGCAAGGTGCGCCACCACTCCACGGAGTAGTGGATGATCGGGACGTTCACCACGCCGACGATGGCGAGCACCGCGCTCGCCCGATCCGCCTGGCCCACATCGTCGAAGGCCTCACGCAAGGCCAGGTATCCGAGGAAGAGGAACAGCAGCAGCAGCTCCGAGGTGAGCCGCGCATCCCACACCCAGAACGCACCCCACATGGGCTTGCCCCAGATGGCGCCGGTGACCAGCGCCAGGAACGTGAAGGAGGCGCCGAGCACGGCGCAGGCGCTGGCTACGGCATGGGCCAGCTTCATGCGCCAGATGAGTCCGATCGCGGCCAAAACGGCCATGTAGGTGTACGCGAACAGCGACATCCACGCCGCAGGCACATGCACGTAGAGGATGCGAAAGCCCTCGCCCATCTCCTCGTCGGGCGGTGCCAGCACCAAGCCACCGTACAGGCCGGCCGCGATCAGCAGCGCCGCGCCCCAGCCGAACCACGGCGCCCAGGCGCCAGCGATCCGGTAGAAGTGTGGCGGCGAGCCCAGCTTGTGAAACCACTTCCACATAAATCCAACTCTCCAGCGGCGCCTTGCCCGCACGAAACCCGTCAATTGTATGCTTCGCCTGGAGCCCATACCAAACGACGTCGTCGGCGAATGTGGACCGCGTTCGACCCGCGAATACTCAGTCCAGATGTATGCGTAGGGCGGCGCCGATCGCGAACGGCGTGACGCAGGCCAGAAATGCCAGGAGCGCGGCGAGCCACAGGAGCACGCCCTCTGGGGAAAGGCCGATCATGGCCTGTTCGATGGCACGCGTGCCCAGCAACATGGTGGGCACCAGCAGGGGCACGATCAGAATCGCGATCAGCACGCCTCCGCGGTGCAAACCGACCGTGAGCGCCGCGCCGACCCCACCGAGCAGGCTCAAAATCGCCGTGCCGAGGAGCAGGGCCAGCATCAACACGGGCACAGCGGAGGCTGGCACGAAGAACGCCCCTGCCCCGAGGGGACTCACCAACACCAGGGGCAGCCCCGTAAGCAGCCAGTGCGCCAACACCTTGGCCAGGGCCAGCCACCAGAGCGGCTGCGGTTGCAGGGCCATTTGTTCCAGGCTGCCGTCGTCGAAATCGCCCTGAAACAGGGTCTCCTGCGACAGCAGCATGGCGAGCAGCGCTGCCACCCACATCACCCCGGGCGCGATGCGCTGCAGTAGCTCGGCACCGGGGTCGAGGCCCAAGGGGAACAGCACCAACACCACGGCGAAGAACACCAGCGGGTTGACCAGTTGCCCCGGGCGTCGCAACGCCAAGCGCAGCTCGCGCTGAAGGACCGCCACGAACGCGCTCATGGGCGCCTCGCCTGGCTCATCCGAGGGCCAACTCGCGCACGGCAACGCCCGGCACGGTGAGCGCGTGGTGGGAGGTGATGATGGCCAGACCGCCCGCCTCGAGGTGCTGCGCCACCCGCTGGTGCCCCCACTCGCGACCGGCCACGTCCAGGTTAGAGAACGGTTCGTCGAGGATCCATAGGGCTCCCCGTGCGAGGAGTGAACGGCAGATGGCCACGCGTCGGCGCTGCCCTGCCGACAGGAGACGCAGGGGGAGCCCCCCGACCGCCGTCAGCCCGACCGCCGCCAGCGCCTCGCCGATCTCCGTGCGCGTGGCCCCCTCGGGTCGCAGCGCACTCGCGAAGGTGAGGTTATCGATCGCGCTGAGTTCGCCCTTGAGACCATCGCGGTGGCCGAGATAGGACAATGCTGAATAGAAGTCGTAGGTATCTTTGAAAACGTCCTGACCGCCCCAGCGCACCGTACCGGTCTCGGGGCGAGTCAACCCCGCCAGCACCCGCAGCAGGCTGGACTTACCGATGCCGTTCGGACCGGTGACGTGAAGTACCTCGCCGGCCTGAACCTGAAAGCTGAGGCGGGCGAAGAGCAGGCGTTCGCCCCGCCAGAGCTCGAGCGCCTCGGCGACTAACCCGTCGTCGGCGAGCTGTTCCTTAGCGAGCGCTGTCAGTTGCTGGTCTCCAGCACGGCGGGAATATTCAACTTGCGGCTACGCCAGAACTTGGTGCCCGTCACTTCGGCCACGAGCAGGAGGCCCGCGTCGGTCAGCTGGAAGACGGCCACGCCGTTAATGAAGCTGGTCTCCGCTGCCGCCGCATGGCGACCGGCCACGGCTGCGGCACCCCCTCCAGCGCCCCAGCCCCCGTTGACGAAGTCGGACATCGTCTCGTAATCACCGAAGAGAAACACCAGGCGCAGCACCTGGCCGCCGATGCCCAGGTTCAGCCCACCGGTCCCCATGTGCATATACGTTCGCTGAGCGGTGCCTCGATCGACAGCCACCCCGGTGCCTCCGCCGCCGGTGACCAGCAGGGAGACCTTCGTGGCGTCGAACACGGCGTAGCCCACGGACCGATCGAACAAAGCCTTTGCCTTCGGGCTTTCGCGGAACAGACGATTCAAGGTCTCCTCGGCCAGTGCATCGACCTTGGCGCGCTTCTCGGAAGCGGTGGCGAAGAAGCCGGCCTGCGCCGACTCCCCTCCAGCGAGCAGCAGCCCAGCCCCGAGCAGCGTGAGCACCAACAGTTGGCTCATGCGCTGGCGAAGCGAATGCGGTGCGCTCATTGTGGATCTCCTTCCTTGATCTGCGTATCCCCCTAGGATAACGCATGCGTTACACCGGCCGCTCGCCGCCCAACGGGAGCCGAGCCCACCGACAGCTCCGGTACACTACGCGCGCACATGGACAAGAGCACCGAGCAAACCTCCGCGGATCTCGCACACCTGCGACAGGGCCTCGCCTGGCACGCCAGCGGCCACCGCGTCGCTATCGCGAGCGTCGTCTCCACCTGGGGATCCGCCCCATGCCCGGCGGGTAGCCAGCTGTTGGTCCGCGACGACATGCACTTCGAAGGGTCGGTGTCCGGCGGCTGCGTCGAGAGCGCAGTGATCGCCGAGGCCGTCGCCATGCTCGGCGGGGGCGACGAACCCGCCGCGCCCCGACTCCTCACCTACGGGGTGAGCGACGAGGCGGCAATCGAGGTCGGCCTCGCGTGTGGAGGCACGGTCGAGATCTGGCTGCAAGGCCTCGCCGAGGGCTCGACGCACGCACTGGCGCCAGCCCTGCTCCAGGACGCCCTGGACTGCCTGGAGCGACGCATCCCGGCCGTGTTGAGCTGCGACCTCCACACCGGCATCTGCGAACTGCACAAGCCTTCACCCGGCCGCCCCGGGCAGGATCACTCACTCGGGGCGCGCGCGTCGGCTTGCGCCCTGGCCGACCGAAGTGGCCGTGACGGCGAGCATTTCATGAAAGTTTTCAATCCGCGCCTGCGCCTGGTGATCGTGGGTGCCGTACACGTAGCGCAGCACTTGGCGGCGATCGCCCAGCGATGCAATTACGAGGTGATCGTGGTCGACCCGCGAGAGGCGTTTCTGCGCGATCGATTCCGTGGCGTCGCCACCTGCGGTGACTGGCCTGACGATGCGCTCAAAACGCTCGCCCTCGACGCTCGTAGCGCCGTGGTGACCCTGACCCACGATCCGAAGCTGGACGACCCCGCCCTCCAGGCAGCGCTACGGTCCGACGCCTTCTACATTGGCGCCCTCGGCAGTCGACGCACGCAGGCTAAGCGCCAGGCACGCCTCGTCGAAGGCGGCCATGAACCTAAGCAGATCGCTCGCATCCACGGCCCCGTCGGCTTGGATATCGGCGCGCGTAACCCCGCCGAAATCGCCCTCGCCATTCTGGCGCAGATCACCGCGACGCTACGCGGGCGCACCACGCCACCGAGCACTCCCTGACACTCTACCGAAGAGGGTACTTAATCCGATGAACAGTCGCCTCACAGCCATACTCGCACTCAGCCTTGCTATCGCTTTGCTCGGCGCGTGCACCCAGGAGACGCAGAACAACCTCGGCCGCGCGGTACAGAACTGGACCGGCACCGACGGGGTGCTGGAGATCTACGCGGGGGACAAGCTGGTACGCCGCTTCATGGGCATCGACAAGCTGACGACAGCGCGTGGCACCAGCGGTTCCCAGGCGAGACCTTATCGCTTCGGCTACGGTTTCTTCGACGCCAACCTGAACGGCACCATCGACGATGAGGAGCGGCGCAAGAAGGTGTATTTCGAGTTCAGCGACTACGCCACGTCCTATGTATTTTAAGAGGACCCAAACTGACGGGCGGGCGCTCGCGCCGAACGGCTCTCAGGGAGCGTGGATGTCGAGGAAGTTGTCCAGCTCGGCGGTGAACTCGATGCGCCGCTCGAAGTGGGGCATGGCCCCGGTGCTGAACGCACTGAAGTGCCAGTTGGACCGTTTGCGGGCCCACTCCGCGTGAGAGAAGTCCTTGAAGTCGCCACGGGTGCCGTGGGGCACCCAGATGGGCATGGTCAGCTCTTCGTACAGACGTCGCACGTCGCGACTGAACAGCCGTCCACTCAAGAACGCGAGCGGGGCGCGGCTGGCCCCTTCCTGGCGGGCGGTGAGATAGTCGTAGTTCACCATGTCCTCGTCCACCTGATCGCTGCCGTAGGTGCGCCGCAGGAAATAGCGGATGGTGCCTGGGCGGGTCAAGGCCCGGTAGAGCGACTCACGCCACAGGGGCGCCGAAAGCAAGGCGTGCATACCGGGGATCTCCCGGTTGGCCAGTGGCGGTCCGTTGGCCTGGGCTCCCAAGCGGTTGAAGCCGGTCGGGTTGATCATGACGAGCTTGCGAATGCGGTGCCCGTGTTCGGCGCCGACCCTGGCGACGAATTCACAGGAGAGCGACAGGGCGATGACGTCCACGGGGCGATCGGGCAGATCTTGGGCGATGACGTCCAGCATGTCCTCGATCGCGGTGGCGTACAGCGGTACGTCGTAGCGGCGATCGACGCGCGAGGAGAAACCAAAGCCGGGGAGATCCATCGCGTAGGTGCTGCGCTTACCTCGGAGATGCTCGAAGATGGGGCGCATCTCGAAGGCGGAGGCGGCCGCGTTGATACTATGGACCAGCAAGACGGGAGTTCCGGATCCCGCGTGGTAGTAGCTGAGCGCGCCAGACCGTCCGTCGACCGTGAGCCGACTGGCATCGATCGCCGGGGGCAACGACGCGCCGTTGGCGCCAGAGCCGCTGAAGTGTTGAACCGCCTCACCCGTCACCGGACCGCTGCCTCCTCGCGTCTCAGTGCTTACGAGACGTCACCACACAAATTAGCACGCAAGTGACCCACTCGTATCGCCGATATGTCGACCACGTCACAACTCACGCGTCACCGAGCGATGGCTTCATGAGTTCGACCGTGGGGGCGAGGTTCCGCAGTGCCTTGCGCTCGACGGCCCAGGTCCGCTCATGAGCCGCCTCCGCTCGGCGGTGCGATCGCTGCGCAGGCAGCTCGGCGAGGGTCGTGCGCTCCGTGACCTGGCGTCGTTGCTCAGCGGCGTGGTCGGCGCGAGGCTTATCCAGGTGCTGACCATCCCCGTGATCACGCGCCTGTTCGACCCCGCCGATTACGGACGCGTGAGCCTGCTGGTCGCCCTCGCCACCACCCTCAACCAAGCCAGTTCCTTCGGCTATGAGGGCGCTATCGCGCTGCCCCGGCAAGGCCATGGCGCCCGGCAGGTCTCACGCCTGTCCCTCATCCTTCTGCTGATGTTCTGCTCGGTCCTCGCCCTGGTGGCATGGCAATGGCCGACGCACTGGCTACCCGCAAGCCTCAGCCAGATGCCAGCGTGGTGGCTGTTGCTGGCCGCTATCGTCGGCCTCTTGGGCCTCAACAACGTGCTGCAAGCGTGGGCGGTGCGCCGTAAGTCCTTCGGCGTGATCGCGCGCAGCACACTGGCGCAGCAAGGCCTCACCAGCGCCGGCCGAGTGGGCTGGGGGCTCGGCCTAGGCCCCACGCTGCCTGGGCTGCTAGTCCCGTACGTGAGTGGGCTGATCGTGCGCGCCTGGTACCTGACTCGCCTCCCGAGCGCGTCCCCACCCGTGCAGCCGTCGGCCACCACGCCGAAGACCACCGCTCCGCCTGATGCGACAGAACCGGCCACGGTGGGCGCGGCCGCCCGACGCTACGCCGGCTTCGCCCTGTTCGGCCTGCCCAGCACCCTCATCCGCGCACTCACGCAGCAACTCCCCCTCCTGCTCATCGGGACGTTCTTTGCCCCGGCGATCGTGGGCCTGTACGCCGCCGCTCAGCGCCTGGTCCTGACGCCGGCACGTGCCATCGGGCAGGCAGGACGTCAGGTCGCGTTGCCGAGGACGGCGGGTCGTCGGCGGCGCGGAGAACCCTTGTTCGGCCCGCTTTGGCGAGCCACGGTGATCCTCGCGGCCGCCACCGCCCTGCCCTTCGTCATGCTTTACCTAATGGGCGAGCCCCTGTTGGTGCTCTTGCTCGGCGAGAAATGGGCGAATGCGGGGCCCTACGCGCCACCGCTCGCGCCGTGGGCGTTCAGCATGCTCCTGGTCGGCCCCACGAGCGCTGTGTTTCAGGCATTGGAAGAGCAGCGCTGGATGTTAGGCCTCTCGTGCGTGCGCCTTGGACTGTTCGCGCTCGCCGTGCTGTCGGCGCGCGCCAGGGCACCGCACGACGTACTCATGCTCGTGGGGAGCTTGGCAATCGCCGGCGTCCTCGCCAATATGCTCCAGCTTGCCTTCGCCCTGTGGCTGGCGTGGCGTCACGACCAAAACCTGCACCGCGCCTAGGATCCCCTGCCGAATGGACCTGCAACCTCGAATCATCGCCGGCTCTGCCCGCAGCGGCACCACGTGGGTGGTGGATGCGCTGAGCACGGCCAACCGCGCCGGCACGCTCTTCGAGCCCCTTAACCCCGACGCCATTCCACAAGCCATTCCCCTGGCCAACCAACGCTTCGCCGAGACCGACGACATCGCCCACGCGCGCACCTTCTTCGATGACCTGTTCAACGGTGCGTACCGCAACTTGTGGACCCTGGCGCGCACCTACCGCCAGGAGCTACGGCCGGGCGCGCAACACTCCCTGCCGAAGGTCGTGCGCAAGCTGAGCGCCGCCGTCAGCAACTATTGGCGCTACGGCCGACCGAGTCCTGAGGGCGGTTGGATCTACAAGCTGGTGCGGGCGAGCCTCATGCTGGGTTGGCTCGAACGCCACTACGATGCGCGGATCGCCTTCGTTATTCGCCACCCGGGTGCGGTGGTCGCCTCGCGAGTCCGCCGTGGGTGGCCCTGGCGCCCCACCCTCGAGCGCTACCTCGCCAACGAGCACGTGGCTACCCTTCTCGGGGCTCCCTTGCTCGACAGCACCGGGCGAATCGCCGACGAGATTCGCGGGCACACCGCAATATGGTGCATTCAACACGCGGTGGCCCTGCACGACTGGGAGTCGAGCCGATTCTCCGTACATTTCTACGAACACCTCATCGGCGCCAACGCCGAGGCGGAATGGTCGCGGTTGACGGCACAGCTGGATCTCCCCTCCCTGCCCTCCGCCAAGGTGCTCGCTGAACCCTCGCAGCAAGCCGATCAGGGGGCGAAGGGCGCCATGAATGCAGGCAGTCCCCGGTGGCGCTTCGCCCTGCGGCGGCAAGACCTCGTGTGCATCGGCGATGTGCTCGAGCGCTTCGGCAACGACCTCTACATACCCGGTCGTGATGGCCCCACCGACGCGGCGAGCCGCTACCTTGCACGGCGTTGAGCGCCTCTTCGTGGGTATTCTCGGGGCGCTGGCGTTGTTGGCCGCATGCGCGACGCCGGAGGACGCCCAGGACGTAGCCTCGCCCCCGCCGTCCGCTTCCCTGGCGAACCAGTTTCCCGTGGGGATCTACGCCGTCTGGCACGGGACGCGTCAGGATGTCTTCGCTTCGCCAGCGGTGGTCGGTGGTCAGGTATGGGCCTTGTGGGCCCAGGTGGAGCCGGCACCCGGCGAGTACGACTTCAGCTTGCTCGACGAGCGCCTCGAGGCGATCCGCAACGCGGGGCGCCAAGCCACTGTGCAGCTCAACGCGAACGACCACCCTGCATGGCTCTTCGATCGGGTGCCCTACCTGCCGCTCCAACTGCACACGGTGCGCTCGGAACGCGGCACTCCCATGTACTGGCACCCGACCTACCTGTCCGCCCAACTCGCCCTGATCGACGCGCTGGCGCGCTGGATTCGCACCCATCCCCATCGCGACACGATTGCCGCCGTGCGCCTTAGCTACAACGCCGTCGGCACGGAGGGCCTCACCATTCCCGAGGGTTATCGTGAGGCCAGCGCGTGGGAGCGCGGGCCAGGCGTCGCCCCCGGCACGGACTGGACGCCCGAGCGTGCGGTGAACTACGCGGAAGGTGTCATCGATCAATACATCGATAAGGTAGCGCCGGTCGCGTTCCTGCTCGTGCGCCGAGCCGTCTTTCAGGAGGATCAGAGCCGCCTGGGTAAGGGTGCCCAAGGGGCCCGCCTACGCACCCGGCTACAACCCTTGCTGGATGCAGGTCGTGCTGGGGTGTTCCATACCTCGAGCGATATCCAACCGCGCAATTCTGGTTTCAGCCGAGACGTGTACGAGACCATGCGCACCCAATGCCGCGAGGGCCGACGCATCTGCTACGCCGAGGCCATCACCCTCGCCGCCGATCGACGCACGGACTACCCCGCCACGGCCGCCCCCTCGGCTACCCAATGGTTTTATTGGCGAGTGCTGTCCGATCTGCACCTCGGCGTGAGCCGACTCGCGGTCAATCGCTTGGATCTCATTCGCTCGCAGGACCCAGGCGTCGCCCTCGGCCTCGCCTTCGCGCGGCGCCACTTGGGCGCCCACCTGAGTCCCAGTGCTAGCGGCGGCGCCTGGATCGCCTTTCGCCGCGGCGATTTCATCCCAGGTGACTACGGCGTGCTCGCCCTCGCCCGAGGCTGTGGCGAACGCGTCACCGGGGTCGGCCCCGCGGACCAGCCCTACGGCCTGTGGGCGACGCGATTGCGCTCGCGCGATACCTGCGAGGTGCACTTCAACGAGGACTTCCTGGCCGACGCGGGGACCGACGCCCTCCAACTCACCGTCCTCGCACGCGCTACGCAGGACGGCCCCGCCTCGCTGGGACTGAGCGGTCTCGGCCAACGCTCGGCACAACTGACCGTGCCCGGTGGCGGCGCTTGGCACGCCCTGCGGATCACGTTAATTCCAAACAATGCAGAGGCCGCTCTATGGCCCCTGCACGTGGAGACCCTGGATCACCCCGTCGATCTCCACCTGATCGAACTCACCCGAGCGCAATCACCGCCATGACGAGCAAGCGCACGCACCGCGACCCGCTGGAACGGCTACTGGCAGCCACCATCGGCACGGATCAGGTGGCACAGCGCGTGCTGCCTCCGCCGCTCCTCGCGGGCGAGCAGGTGAAAGCTACCCTCGCCCGCCCTGACCACGACTTCGGCGTACCACCG